>SHWL01000136.1 GCA_009693865.1 Acetobacteraceae bacterium
CCACGATCGACGCCACTCTGTCGCGAAGACCCGGATGGGATTGGAAGAACGCCAAAAGCGCTTCGTCGCTGAGTTTCACCGTCGCCATGGGTCGATTCCCTCGATTGTCGAGGCGGCAGCCTACTCCCCACAGCTTCGACTCGCACCCTTCCGTCCCCTTGCGCGCATGGGCCAGCTTACGTATCGGGCCTGGATGGACGATGCGCTCTCCGCCGAGGCGGAACTCCGCCGCCTGCTCGATATCATGGCCGCGCTGCGCGACCCGGTGACCGGTTGCCCGTGGGACAAAACGCAAAGCTTCGACACGATCGCGCCCTATACGATCGAGGAGGCTTACGAAGTCGCCGACTCGATCGCCCGCCGCGATTTCGCTTCCCTCCCGGACGAGTTGGGCGACCTGTTGTTCCAGGTCGTCTACCACGCGCGGATGGCGGAGGAGGCGGGGTACTTCGCCTTCGCCGAGGTCGCGCGCGCCATCAGCGACAAGATGGTCCGCCGCCACCCACACGTGTTTGGGGACGCCGCCGCGCGCGATGCCACCACGCAGACCACGGCGTGGGAAGCGGCAAAAGCGGCCGAGCGGATGGCCAGGTTGGAGACTGGCACATTGACAGGTGTTCCCGTGGGGCTGCCCGCGCTGACCCGTGCCACGAAACTGACCAACCGGGCCGCTCGCGTCGGGTTCGACTGGCCGGACGCAGCGGCGGTGCTGGACAAGCTGGATGAGGAGATCGCGGAGTTAAAAGCCGAACTCCCCGGCGCGGACCCGGCGCGGCTGACGGATGAGGTTGGCGATCTGCTGTTCGTGCTGGCCAATCTGGCGCGCAAGCTGGAACTCGATCCCGAGACGTGCCTGAGGCACGCGAACGATAAATTCTCCCGGCGGTTCAATGCGATGGAGCGGGTGCTGGCGGCGGAAGGGCGAGACCTGAAGGGGGAGACGCTGGAGGCAATGGAAGCGGCCTGGCAGGCGGTCAAGCGAGCCGAATGAACGCCGGGCGCGAAGCCTACAGCTACCGGCTCGATCCGTCGGTTCCACCGTTTCCCGACGACCGCCCGATTATCATCTTCGACGGGATGTGCGTCATGTGCTCCGGCTTCGCGAGATTCATTCTCCGGGTGGACCGGCGCGCGAGATTTCGCTTGCTCGCCGCGCAATCGCCGGTAGGCGAGGCCCTGTACCGGCATTTCGGCCTCGATCCATTTACGTATGAAACCAATATCCTGCTGCAGGATGGGCGCGCCTGGCTGAAATCCGAAGGCTCGCTTCGCATCTTCCACCAGTTGGGCTTTCCATGGTGCCTGGCATCGGCCGCGCGCGCGATCCCATTGAAAGCGCGAGACTGGCTGTATGAGATCGTCGCCCGGAACAGACTTCGCTGGTTTGGCGCGCGGCTGGTGTGCTTTCGGCCCGATCCGGCCCACGCGGACCGATTTATCGCATGAGCGGAAGCCTTCGCGTTTTGATCGTTGGGGGCTACGGCACGTTCGGCGCCCGCCTCGTCGCTTTGCTCGCGACGGAACCCGGTTTGACGTTGATCGTCGCGGGCCGGTCGCTCGCGCGCGCCACCGCGGCGTGCGAGCGGCACGCGTCAACGGACGCGACGTTGATCCCGGCGATGTTCGACCGCGACGCGGATGCCGCCGCGCAACTCGCCGCGTGGCGACCCGATATCCTCGTCGACGCGAGCGGACCATTTCAGGCTTATGGCACCGCGCCTTATCGCGTCATTGAGGCGTGCATCGCGGCCGGCGTCCATTATCTGGACCTCGCGGACGGGTCGGATTTCGTGACGGGCGTTCGGGCCTTCGATGAGGCCGCCCGCGCGGCGGGCTTGTTCGTGCTGTCCGGCGTTTCAAGCTGCCCAGCGCTGACCGCCGCCGCCGTCCGCCGGTTGTCGGCCGGGTTCATACGTATCGATACGATCCATGGCGGCATCGCGCCCTCGCCCTTCGCGGAGATCGGCGAGAACGTGGTGCGCGCCATCGCGACCCACGCCGGGAAGCCTGTCGCCCTCCGGAGGAACGGCCCTGCCTGGTCCCTGACCGATCATCTGAGCTTCACCATCGCTCCGCCCGGCCACGCGCCGATGCGGTGCCGCTGGTTCTCTTTGGTGGACGTGCCCGATCTGACAGTGCTGCCTGGGCTTTGGCCGGAGGTGAAGACCGTCTGGTTCGGCGTCGGCATGGCACTCGGTATCTCGCATCGTCTGCTGACGGGTTTCGCGTGGCTGGTCCGGCTGGGAGCGATCGCCGGGCTGTCGCCGCTGGTGCCGCTCATGCGTTTCACGATGCGCCATGTTCGCTGGGGGGAACATCGCGGCGGAATGTTCGTGGCGATCGAAGGCATCGACTCGTCGGGGCGGATCGCGAAGCGCTCCTGGCATCTCGTGGCCGACGGCGACGACGGGCCATTCGTTCCGGCGATGGGTGTGGCGGCGGTTATCCGGCGCGTCATCTCCGGGCAACCGCCGTCGCCGGGCGCGAGGGCGGCGGCACGGGATCTGGACCTCGACGATTATGAGCCCTGGTTTCGCCAGCGTGCCATTCATACCGGAATCAGAGACGATTCCACCTTGTACCGCCGGATACTGGGCGCGGCCTGGGATGAATTGCCCGCCGAAATCCGGGCCATGCACGATGGTGTGTTGTCGGCCACGGGACGCGCGAGCGTCGAACGCGGCAATGGTTTGCTGGCGCCGTTGGCCGCCGCGATCGTCGGTTTCCCTCGGGCTACTCCGGATACACCTGTCAGCGTGCGGTTCGACGCCGATCGGGACACGGAGACCTGGACCAGAACGTTCGGCGGCGAATCATTTTCAAGCCGCCAATCAGCCGGGCGCATTGTGGGCCGGTCGCGCGAGCATTTCGGTCCCCTGACCTTCACGATGACGCTTCAGCCCCAGGGTGAACGTTTATTACTTGTCCAACGCGGTTGGCGGATCTTCGGAATCCCGCTGCCGATGTGGCTGTGCCCGCGCTCAAATGCTTATGAGTCAGTGGTGGAGGGACGGCTCCACTTTCATGTGGAGATCGGGCATCCTTTGACCGGGATGATCGTGCGATACTGTGGCTGGCTGACGCCCGATCCGGATTAATCCTGGCGGGTTCAATCGGTGTGGCTCCGTTCGAACTGCGAAGACGCCGGAAGATGCAAAAAGGACGGCGGATATGAGTGCTCCTGCCTCCCGTCATGGTTCGGCTTGACCCAAGGCTGTCCGGTTAAGAGCCGTTGAATGTCCGTATTCTCCGCCTGAATGGCGGCCCCGCGCGCTTCATCGTCCGCCTCGTAAACAACCTCCGTGCGCCCTCCTTCGTCCACCGTGATCTCCGTGCGAGGCCCTTCTCTTAACTCCACGCGCATAAAAGCAAGAATTTCGCACGGAGATCATGGTGGGCGAAGGAGGGCACACGGAGTTTCTTCACGCCAATCTCCCCGGCGCGTGCCCGCCGATGATGTTGATCGCGGCTGCCCGGAACTGACGCCGGAGGCGGAAACGCTCAAGATTTTGACTGGACAGTGGTGGACTTGACCGGACCATCGGTAGCGGTACCGTCCCAGGCCATTCGGAAAATACTTTACCGCAGCACCGCCTCCGTCTTTCTCTCGATCAACGCGAAATCGATCTGCCCGCCGATCCCAGGCTCCGAGGGCGCGTGCATCATCCCATCCTTATCGGGCGCCAACTCCACCGCCATTCCGTACTTATGCGCGCCGTCCGGCAGCAGAACCTCCCACATCGTGGTGTTCCGCAGCGCCATGCACAAATGCAGGTTGGCGAGGTTGTTCAACGAATTTCCGGAGTGATGCACCTCGTAGCGCAGCCCGAACGCCTCAGCCAGATGCGCGGTCTTCAGCATTGTCGTCAGACCGCCTTTGTTCGGGATATCGCCGCGCAGGTAGTCGGTCGCCTTCTCGGTCAGCCAAATTGGATAAGTATCGAGGCCGCCCGCCGGAAACTCCGTCGCCATGATCGGAATGTTCAACTTCTGCCGCAGCTTGACGTAGCCGTAAATATCCTCGTCGGAGAGAGGATCCTCAAACCAGTAATACCCCATCTCCTCGATCGCCCGCCCGACACGCAGCGCGTCGGTGTAGTCGTAGGACCAGGTTGAATCGAGCATGATCCGGTAGTCGTCGCCCACGGCTTTCCGCACGGCCTCGCACACCTTGATATCTTTCTCCCACTCCCGTGGCGGATGGATTTTGTAGGCCTGCCAACCGGCTTCTTTGAACGACAACGCTTGTTCGACATAAGCGGAGGGATCGGGCAGCACCTGCGAACTGGCATAAGCCGGAATTGAATTTCTGAATGTCCCCATGAGGGCATGTACCGGCATTCCGGCGATCTTGCCCGCGAGGTCCCACAGCGCTGTGTCCACCGCCCCGATTGTCCGATAACTCACGGTCCGGTTGATCAGGCGCATGCCGGCGTGGATACGCTCCCGCTCCAGCGGGTCCTTACCCATCAGCATCGGTTTCAACGAACGGATCAGTTGCGGCCCGTCCATCGACGCGGGATTGGTGGCGGAACCAAGAAACGCGAGGCCCTCCAACCCGGTATCGGTATGGATTCGCAACAGACCGAGATTGCTGCCCGACGAGGCCAGCGCGCCCTGGTGATAGATGGTCGCCGGGATGTCGTCCCAGGCGAAAATGGTCAGGGTGACGTCATCGATTTTCATTGTGGAATCTCCTCAATTGTCGTGGCGTATCTTCTCAATCGCCTGGGCCCGTCCCCTCAATTGCCATGGCACGGCGCCTCAATCGCCGGGGTGCATCTCCTCAATTGCTGTGGCGCATCTCCTCAATTTCGTCATGGCCCGGCTTGTCCGGGCCACCTGAACCAGTACAGTGTCGCCACGGGTGGCCCGGACGCGCCGGGCCATGACGTTTGGGGTGCGTCAGCGGCAATCCCTTATCCCAGCCGGTAGAACCGTTCCGCCGTACCATGAAACAGCGCTGTTTTCTCGGACGCCGAAGCCCCCGCGGCAATCCGCTTGAACGCGTTCCACAATACCGGATACGAACACATCCCCTTATCGACCGGGAAATTGCTTTCGAACATGCAGCGGCTGGCGCCGAAATCCTCAATGCAGGCGTCCATCCATGGCCGCCACGCATCGGCCAGCTCGCCCGACGACGGCGGCAGGACGTTCTCATGAAAGTCGAAGCCGTTCACGACCATCGCGAGGCCGCCCAGTTTGACATGCACATTGGCGCACCCTGCCAGGCTCTTCATCCCGGCCCGCCACGTCGCGAACACCTCGGCGCCTTTGCCACGGTACGGGCCCGCCCCCAACGGCCCGCCCACGTGATTGAGCACGATCGGCGTTTCCGGAAACGCGCGCGCCAGATCGAGCAACTGATCGAGTTGCGTATGATACAGCCACGCATCGAAACTCAACCCATGGCGGCCAAGCCAGGCGAAGCCGCGGCGAAACGACGGCTCCGCCATCAGGCCGAACGTGGGAGGCGTCGCGATGCTCGCCATGATTCCGTGATGGCGCGCGGTGACCTGACGGATGCCGCGGAAACGCCCACCGCCCGCCGCCGCATGAGCTTTCAGGACATCGTCCACCCCGTCGCCAAGGCGGAAATCGACGTGACCGATAATCCCGGCGCAGAGTTTCGTCCGCGTCCCGCGACGCGCCGCCTCAGCCGCGACGGAGGCAACAAATTCGGTTTCGCCCACCGGCTTCATCGCCTCCGGCCCGTCTTTCCGGTACGCCCAGAAGCATTGCAGGAACACGGTCGAAACGATGTTGTGACCGCTGTTCACATCGGCCAGCAACTCGTCGAGGTAATATTTGTTGCCGGGATGATCCCACAGATGGTGATGCGGATCGATGATCGGCAGATCCGGCTCCAGAACGTCCTCGGTCAGTTTACCAAGCCACTCGGGTTTTGGAATTGGGTGACGCAGAACGATGGGAGAGGTCATTGGCTGGTTCCGGATTTGTCAGGCCGCGAGCACGGGCTCATCGCCCATGATGGTCGTGCGATGCATGACGCGGCGTTCGGTTGGATCGTGCGGCGTCACGGCATGGATCGTGCAACGATTATCCCACATCAGGACGTCGTCCGGTTCCCACCGGTGCTTGTACATGAACCGCGATTGGGCGGCGAATTCGGTCAGATCGTCGATCAGACGGTGGGCTTCGGACTCAGTCATGCCCTCGACCGCGTCGTTGTAAATCGGACTGATATACAGGGATTTCCGCCCGGTAACGGGATGGCGGCGCACGAACGGCTGCCAGGCCGGCGGCATGGCGGCCTTTTCCGCCTCGGTCAGCGGTTTCAGATCGCGCAGGCGGTGCAGATTGCCGAAATCGTGACGCGCCCGCCGTCCCTCCACCTGGCGTTTCAGGCTGCCGGACAACTCGTCGAATACCATATACATGTTGATGAACTGCGTCTCGCCGCCGGTGCGGCTGATTTCGACGCAGGGCATAAGGCGATAGCTGCTGTCGGTATGCCACAGTTGCGCCAGCGATACCTGTTGCACGGTTGGATGCGAGGGCGGCATCAGGTTGCCGTCGTCATCCACGTTGGAGACCCGGAAAATCTCCTTCTGGGCGCGGGACCGGATGATCGACTGATGGAAAATCTCCGGCTCCCCGAAATACCGGGTGAAGGCGACATGTTCCTCGCCGGTGATCCGTTGATCCGGGAACACCACGACCAGATGTTCCATCCAGGCATCGTGCACTTCCTGAAACGTTTCCGGATCCAAGGGCTCGCGCAGATCGACGCCGCGAATTTCGGCACCAAGCGCGGGGTGTAACGGTTTGACGGCGATGGTCATGCCGGGTGCTCCGCGAATTCGAATCCCATGGCGCGGGCGTGATAATAAATCCCACCATCCTGAATGATCAGGAAGCGCGCCTGTCCGGTTCCGCCATTGTGATGCGAGTGCACCGAAACCGGCGGCGTGATGGTGGTGGCCCAGGATGACCAGTCTTTACGGCGGCCGTCGATGAGGGAGAAGCAGGCCTCGCCACGGATGATCAGCGAGATCGCGACCGCGTTATGCCGGTGCGGCGGTTGAACGAAGCCCGCCGGCAAGGAGTTCATCGCCGCGGTCAACGTCGGCAGGATATTTCGCGAAGCCTCCTGGCGTTCGGCGGAGAAGATCAACGCCGAGCCGGCGATGCTGGAATCGCGGCCGATTTCGTACAACAGATCGATCTGGCGATCGATTTCCTCCGCGCGGTAATGCACGAGATCGGTGGGCGATCGACCCGGCGCCGGCGCGCGCAGGTTTTCGAACGCGAGTTGCGGTTCGTTGGTCACCAGCCACAACACGGCGGTGGCCTTGGCTGTGTGCGACGCCGGCTGACCGCCGGGAAGCACGAACACGTCGCCAGCGGCCCAGACGATTTCTTCGGCGGCGCAAACGGTCACGCCGGTGCCTTGAATGACGTAAGCGATGGTGCCGGTGGCGGCGAAATCGGTCGTCAGCGTTTCCCCCGTCCTGATCCGGCCGTACCTTGCCAGCACCAGCGGCGTGGTCGCCGGAAACGCGCATCCCAGCACCTGTGAAAGGTCGCAGGCGATCAGCCCGGTCGGACTTGCGTCATCCAGCGCGCGGCGCGGTTCCTCGGTGAAGGCGTGATCCGGCACCGGCGGATTTACGATGTTGAACGCGTTGCCGGTGTTGAAGAACCGGCCACGCGCCTCGGCCGGGGACCGCGATTCGCGCGCATGCCGCGCCGGTAAGCCGGCGATATCGCGCGGGCGGAGGTCATCGGGCATGTGCGCTGGTTTCCTGAACGTTGCCCCCAGCTTTCCGCGCCGCTTCCGCCGCCGTCAAGCGCGGTGGATGGTTGGCTCCGCGACCTGGTAACGCGACAACACCGCCATGTCGGGATCGCAGCCCAGACCGGGGCCATCGGGAACGGTGACACGGCCGTTCTCCGCGACCACGAGATCGTGATACGGACTGGCCTCCAGATCGATGAACAGCCGCTCGAACGGCGCATCCGGGGCGAGCGCGGCGTTGCAATGCAGCGATGCCAGGAACCCGGCGCCGAAATAGGCGTTGTGCGGCACCACCCGCACGCCGAACGCTTTCGCCAGCGCCGCGATTTCCACCATCGCCGAGGGGCCGCCGATCTTGATCACGCTGGGTTGGGCGACGTCCAGCGCCCCGGCCTCGAACGCGGTTCGAAAATCGTGCAGGCCGGCGGCGTTTTCCCCGGCGGCGATGGGCAGGCCGCCTTCCAGGCGGACCTGGGCGAGCCCTTCGTAATCGTTGGGCGGCCAGACCGGTTCCTCGAACCAGGTCAGGTCGTATTCTTCCACCTGATGGGCGATGTCGATCGCCTGCCATACCGTCCAGGGGCAGTTGGTATCGACCATGAGTTTCGCGTCGCCGATCGCCCCGCGCGCGGCGGCTATTTCAGGCACCGTGATCTCGTGCAGTTTGATGTCCTTATAACCCCGGCCCATCGCGCGCTCGCAGGCGGCCGCCACCAGGCCCGCCTCACCGTAGCGCAGCAAGCTGGCATAACTGGGCATCGACTCCGTGGGCGAGCCGCCCAGAAGCCGCCACAGCGGCTGGCCCGAGGCTTTACCGGCGATATCCCACAGCGCGATGTCCAGCGCCGACATAGCGAACACATGCGGCCCATTGCGGCCGAAGCCATGGAACGATTTGCCGAAACGCAGGCGCAGGCCGGCTATGTCGCGCGCGTCCAAGCCCAGAAGCGCGGGGGCGAGCTGGGTGTTCAACACCGTCATCGTGGTGGCGGCCGCGGCGTGGCCGAACGCCTCGCCCCAGCCTTCAAGCCCCTGATCGGTGACGATCCGCAGCCAGACCGAGTTCATCGTTTGCCAGTTCAACCCACCCAGTACGGCGGGCTTGCCGCCCATGTCGAAGGGAATTCTGGTCCAATACGTCTCGACGGCGGTGATTTTCATGGCGCGCTCCCGATCGGGCTTTGTTCGCGCCCGGCCCGGAACTTAACGCGTACAGCGCGGAGACGATATAGGTTATATTTCTTGACGCGGACCAGAGATCAGATGATTTTCCTCATTCGCGGGAAATCCGCGCCCGTTTTGGAGAACATATTTTGAACAAATCGTTAATATCCTGGTTGGGCCAAGTGACGACCGGTCATGGTTTCATGGTGCTGATGCCCACCGCGCTGGCCGTGCTGTCCGGCACGATGACCTGGCCGATTGCCGCGCCGTTGCTGGTGGCAGGCGCCGTCGGCCTCGCCTGGCCGGAAAACACGCCGCTGCAAGCCGCCGCGCAATCAACCGCGACGGACGTGGCGGGCCTCATGGCGGCCTGGCAGAAAAAGGCCAACTGAGTTGCCGCGTCCATTCCCACTGTCGCGGTGTCAGCCCTGATGGGATAAAGGGGGACCGCGTCCCGCATTTTCACGGTCCTTATTCACCCGAATGTCTCTGCTCGTCATCTCCAGCGCCACCATCCGGCTTGGCGGCCGCGCTTTGTTGGACGGGGCCGATCTCACGGTCGACCCCGGCCGGCGCATCGGCCTCGTTGGCCGAAACGGTGCCGGGAAATCGACCCTGTTGCGCGCCATCATGGGCGATCTGGCGCTGGACGGCGGCGAGATGCGCTTGGCCCGCACCGCCCGCGTCGCCACCGTCAGGCAAGAGGCGCCGGATGGGCCCGCCAGCCTGCTCGACACCGTGCTTGAGGGCGATCCCGAGCGACTCGCCCTGCTCGCGGAAGTGGATCGCGCCGAACCGCTCCGGCTCGCGGAAATTCATGAGCGGTTGCGCGCGATCGGCGCCGACTCCGCGCCCGCCCGGGCCGCCACCATTCTCGCCGGGTTGGGCTTTGACGAACCGGCACAGGCGCGAGCCGTGTCCACCTTTTCCGGCGGCTGGCGCATGCGGGTCGCGCTCGCCACGGCGTTGTTCGCCAATCCCGATCTGCTGCTGCTGGACGAACCGACGAATCACCTCGATCTGGAAGCCACCCTTTGGCTCGAAACCTGGCTCGCGCGGTTCCCCGGCGCCGCCCTGGTGGTTTCGCACGATCGCGGTCTCCTCGACCGCGCGGTGGAGGCGATCGCCCATCTCGACAAAGGCAAGATATCGCTGACCCCGGGCGGGTTCGACGAATTCGTTCGGATTCGCACTGAAAAAGCCGCGCAGCAGAATCACGCGGCGGTGCGGATCGCGGCGGAGCGGGCGCATATTCAATCCTTCATCGACCGCTTCCGCTACAAGGCCAGCAAAGCGCGTCAGGCGCAGGCCCGCATCAAGGCACTGGCGCGACTGCCGCAAATCGACACGGTGATCGAGGACGCGCCGACCCGCTTCGCCTTTCCTCAACCCGCTCGCATCGCGCCGCCCATTCTGGCGCTGGACCATGTCAGCGCGGGGTATGACGGCGTCGCGGTGCTGCGCGACATTTCGCTGACGGTGGACATGGACGATCGCATCGCGCTGCTTGGCGCGAACGGCAACGGCAAGTCCACACTCGCGAAACTTCTCTCCGGCCGTCTGGAACCTTTGCTTGGCGAGCTTCGCCGCGGCCCGAAGTTGCGCGTGGGTTACTTCGCGCAACACCAGACCGACGAACTGACGATCGACGAAAACCCGATCGAGCATATGACGCTTGCCTTGCCGCGCGCGACGGCGACGGCGGTGCGCGCGCAACTCGCGCGATTCGGCCTCGACGCCGGGCGGGCGGAAACTCCGGTGGCGAATTTGTCTGGCGGCGAAAAGGCGCGGCTGCTGCTGGCCCTCGCGACGCGCGATGCGCCGCAGTTACTGATACTCGATGAACCGACCAATCACCTGGACATCGACGCGCGCGAGGCTTTGGTCAAAGCGTTGGCGGATTTTGAGGGCGCGGTCCTGCTGATCACGCACGACCCGCATCTGGTGGAACTCACCGCCGATCGTTTATGGCTGGTGGCGGATGGCACCGTGCGATCCTTCGACGGCGATCTCGACGATTATCGCGCGTTGCTGACGGAGCGGGCGCGTCCCGCCGCGAAAGCCGAGGCGGTGGGGCGGAAAGACGACCGCCGGGAACGCGCCGTCACACGCGCGGCGTTGGCGCCATTGCGGAAACAAGCAAAGGATTCCGAAACGTTGCTGATGAAACTGACCGCCGAGCGCAAGGCGATCGAACAGAAACTCGCCGATCCCGCTTTGTATGCCCCGGGCCGGGCGCGTGACATCGCCGCGGCGAACACGCGTCTCGCGTCTGTCCTGCGGGAAGCGGCCGCGGCGGAAGCGGCATGGCTCGCGGCGGAAGAGGCACTGGAAGTTGGATCGTGACAACCCCGGTAAATCGCCGTATGCGGGTTACAGTTCTGTTGCGATTTTAACCTTCGATCGGCGTGTACTGTCGCGAGGTTTGTCCGAAGACAGAGACTCCACGGCGCATCCTGGTCCCGCCGGGACACGCGGCCAAAGAAATATCGGGAGGAATATCAGGGGGCTTGCAAGCCGCCATTCGATCGGATACGGGGTAGATACTTTGTTTCACGGGAATCGATCCGTCAGGCCAGCGACACGGCACAAAGCCTCCGCCAGCCTTTCAAACGTTTATCCATGGATCAAGTACTGACAGGTAACAGCCACGAAGAATATGTCATGAGACGTGTTGGTGCCTTTGCCCACGAAACTGGTTTCGCTCCGGAGCCGGGTCCGGGAACTCGCCCGTCGAATTCAGGCATGTCTTTCAAATTCGTACGACGTCAATATCCATCCGGGTGATCGATTTGTCCGACCAGCTAAAACCGCGCTCCGATCAAGGTCAGCGCCTGAGCCTGCCACAAGAACAACCGGCGTCGCCGCTGATGGACGACGCCGAAGCGCAGATGCGCAAGGCTCTTGGCCTTTACGGGGAGGGCTCCAGACCGCGGCCCGACGGCGAGCGGCAGGAATCCGGACAGCGATTCGGCGGCGGTTTCATTCAAGGGTTACATCGCCGGCGCTTCGTGCAGGATGGCGAAGTTCCCGTGACCGTCGTCCGGCGCGACGTTCAGGACGCTCTGGGTAACGCTCCCGCTGGCCCGACATCCAGCCGCCTGCAGCGGGTCGAGGCCGCGTTGGCCGCCGAAACCGCCGCGCGCGACCGCGCCGACCGGGCTTTGCATGACGCCCAGGCGGCATTGCAGGCATTGCAAACGAAGATAGGACATAACGAGCTCGCGAAGAACGAGGCGCTCGCGGCGGGCAAGCGCGACCGCGACGAAACCGTTTCATTGCGCGAACAACTGGCAGCGGCCAACGAACGGTCGCACGACGCCGAAGCCCGGGCCGACGCGGCCGAGAATGAACTGCGCTCCCTGCGCGCGGAGTTGAACGAAGAACGCCGCGCTCGCAAATTGGCGGAGAAGTTGCTGAGCGAAGCGTCGGAAGCACCCGCTTTCGCTGAATCCACGCCCGTGCGACGGTCGCCGATCGCGCGGCAAGATGAACTCCCACTTGTCCCGGCGCGCCGCGGCAGGCCTCCTTTGGTCCGCGCCGAACCCGAGATCGAGGGGGAGCCGGTCAAGTGGTGGCTGTTGCCCGCGAAGACGACGGCGAAACGGCGATAGACGAAACGCCCGTCCACCTTGGCGTGGAGTGGCTGGTCCCACTATTGTCCGGTCAATAGCTGAATAAATTCAATTGGTTATCGTCCATGACGTGTTCGGAACTGTCAGCTGTTTGAGAAATCACAGATTCTATCGAGGCCTTTTCAAATACTGTCACCGAAAACACCTGCATCAATGTGTAGAGGG
>SHWL01000137.1 GCA_009693865.1 Acetobacteraceae bacterium
TTCCGGCGTTCATGAGTGAGCCCTCCCCGGACAAGGGTCGGGCAAACCGCCACCAACTTCAAACCGACACCACCCAAAATCGTCGAAAAACCGTTATAGGTCAGACACTTCGGAACGGTTCGTTCGGAAAACTCCGGACAGTAGTGACCGTAACCAAGTACCCGCGGCATCGCCAGCAGGCGGATCGGTCCGCCCTCCAGGTCGATGCCGGCGCGCGCGAGGTGACTTTCGGCCCAATCTCGTAACGATGACCCGGACCCGTCGGCGTGATCGCGTTCGTCGAAACTGAACAGATTGAACCGGCGATGCGACAGCAGGCGCAGCCGCGCGCACAGCGCCGGGATTTCATCGAGATCGAGTAGCAAAGAGAACACGCGGTACCGCAACCGGTGGGCTTTCGGCCGCGTCCGGCGATGGGCGACGGTGCCCTCATACAAGGCGGAGGCGTACAGGGCTGAGGCGGTCAACAACTTGTCTCCAGCAAGGCGGGCGCTCCCACATGAATGCGGCCGGATGGATCGGCGACAGTCCAGGGCCGCTGACACGCGCCAAGCTGCTCGGCGACCGCGAGGCCCGCCTGCAGCCCGTCCTCATGAAAGCCGGCGCCGAAATGCGCGCCACAGAACCACACACCGCCCTCGTTCTGCAACGTCCACAAACGTTTCTGGGCGCGAATGGCGGCGGCGTCAAAGACCGGGTGTTCGTAAGTCTCGCTTCGCAACAGCGTCCCCGGCCGAGGCGGGCGGGGCGGATTGAGGGTCACGAAATACTGTGTGGCGCCGGGAAGATTCTGCAGCCGATTCATCCAGTAGGTGACGCCGGGGAGCTTGTCCGCGCCGGACTGGCCAAGATAATTCCAGGAAGCCCAGACCGCGCGCCGCTTCGGCATCAACAAGGCATCCGTGTGCAGCGCCGCCAGATTGCCGGTGTAGCGGAAGGCGCCCAGTACGTTACGCTCGCGCCGCGTCGCCTCCGCGCCCAGAAGCGCCAGCGCCTGATCGGCGTGGCAGGCGAGCACGGCGTGGTCGTAGGAATGGGAACCCGCGGTGGAATGGACTCGCACGCCGTCGTCGAGCCGCTCCACGCCCAGAACGGGCCGGTTGGTGTGAATGCGGGCGGCGAAGGGCTCGGTCAGGCGGACGACATATTCCCGGCTGCCACCGCGCACTGTGCGCCAGACCGGACGATTGGCGATCCGCAACAGACCGTGATTGTCGCAGAAACGTATGAAGGACGCCGCCGGTTGCAGTCCCGCGTCGGCCGCCGGACAGGACCAGATCGCCGCCGACATCGGTAGCAGATGATCGTCGCGCAACGCGGCGCCGTAGCCGCCACTTCGCAGATAATCGTCGAGCGAGCCCAGATCGTGCTCCAACTCGGCAAGATCGCGCGGCGCGGAACGGTAGAAGCGCGCCAGATCCGCCAGCATGCCCCAGAAACGCGGCCGCAACAGATTGCGTTTCTGCGCGAACAAGCCGCCCAGATCGGTGCCCGCGTATTCCAGCCGTCCACCGTCGAGCGAGACAGCGAAGGACATGTCGGATGCTTGCGTCGGCACGCCCAGATTCTGAAACAACGCCGTCAGATTCGGGTACGTGACCTCGTTATAAACGATGAAGCCGGTGTCGATCGGAAGCCCGCCCGCGGAAGTGGTGACTTCCACCGTATTGGCATGACCGCCCGGCCGTTCGGCGCTTTCATAGACGGTCACGCGGTGCCGCTCCGACAGCAGCCAGGCACAGGACAGGCCCGCGATGCCGGTGCCAATCACCGCGATATCGAGGGGACCCCGACCGCCTGTCTGCCTCGAACCCGCGTCTGTGACGTCCATTGCCCACCCGAATTTTGATCGTGGCCTCAGGTCTGCCATCGTCGGCGCGCCATGGGCCTTCCTGACACATCCTTACGCATGCGATTGACCAGTGGATCACTCATAATTCCAGAGGGCCAAAGGTTTGACTCTTACTCCCTCGACGTCATCCACGGGCTCGTCCCGTGGACCGGTCGCGGTACCCTGCCGCTTCGGGTCCCCGGAACAAGTCCGGGGATGACGTCGAAAAGGCATTGCAACCAGTCAGGATTTTGGGCCGCTGGTATAAAAGGTCGTGATCCAAACGCCGCCGGGCCGCGTAGTGACGGTCAATGGAAGCCATCGCTCACCGGCCGGTCTGCCCGGAACCACCGCCCTCCCCCGCGCGAGGCGGACGCATGAGCGAGTCCGCTCCGGCCCGGGGCAATGAGGACGTCGCCTTGCTATTGGCGATCGCGATCGGGCGCGACCGCGCGGCCTTCGCGACCCTGTTCGGCCACTTCGCCCCGCGGCTGAAATCCTGGTTCATGCGCACCGGCACCCAAGCCGGTCACGCCGAGGACCTCGCCCAGGAAACGATGCTGACGGTCTGGCGCAAGGCGGAGCTGTTCGATCCCGCCCGAGCGGGCGCCTCAACCTGGATCTTCACCATCGCCCGCAATCAGCGCATCGACGCGGCGCGACGGTCGGCGCTGCGGGTGTTCGACGGCGACGACCCCTCGCTCGCGCCGGACGAGCCGGTCCGTCCCGACACCGAATTCGACACGCGCCAGCGGGAACTCCGTTTGCGAAATGCTCTGACCGCCCTGCCCGCCGATCAGGCCGAGGTGATCCGGCTGTCCTTCTTCGAAGACCGCCCCCACGCCGAAATCGAACGTGCCCTTGGCATTCCCCTGGGCACCGTCAAATCCCGCCTGCGCCTGGCCATGAACCGCTTGCGCGCGCGCCTCGAAAACCCCAGCCCACCCATCGCGGGCGCGGGTGCCATTGGAGAACTCCGTTGAACATTGTCCCGATCCATCACCCCGCGGAGGACACGCTGTTGCGCCATGCGGCGGACCGGTTGCCGCCGGGACACGCGCTTGCGGTCGCGACCCATTTGCGGTTTTGCCCCGATTGCCGGGCTGCCGTCCGTGTTGGCGAGGCCGCCGGTGGACTGTTGCTCGCGGACATGCCCGAGACGGCCCTGACCCCGAACGCACTGGATCGGACCCTGGCGCGGCTCGATGCACCCGCTGTTGAGCTGAACCCGGCGCCATCGGCGTGGATCCAGGGCATTCCTCTGCCGGCGGCGTTGCATGGGCTGGCGAACCCGCGCTGGCGCTGGCTGGCGCCCGGCATCGCGCGCATGGTCGTGAACGTTCCCGGCGCTTCCCGCCAGGCGCGGACCTGGCTGTTGCGGGTGGCGCCCGGACAGGCGCTTCCCTCCCATGGCCACTCGGGTTGGGAGGCGACCTGCGTGCTGTCCGGGCGTTTCACCGATCGCACCGGAACTTACGGGCCCGGCGACGTGGCGGAGATGGACGAGGACGGGAGGCACAAGCCGGTGGCCGATCCGGGGGAACCCTGCGTCTGCCTGATCGCCTGGGAAGGTCCGCTGCGCATCCGCGGCCTGCTCGCGCGTTTGATCCAGCCTCTGATGGGGATCTGAAACTGTGCTCCGCGTGCCGTGCCTCGCCGCGAGTGCTTTGGGTGTCTCGCTGCTGACCGCCTGCTCGCCCGCCCGCCTTCTGGGCGTTATGCAACCCGCGGCACCGGGGGGCGAGGTGTTCGACACGGCCTACGCACCGGGACCACGTCACGCGATGGACGTGTATTTGCCGGCCCGGGATACGCGGGCGCCACCGGTGGTGGTGTTCTTCTATGGGGGTGGCTGGCGGTCTGGCGACAAAGCGAATTACCGGTTCATGGGAAGAAGTCTCGCGGCGTGCGGGGCGATCGCGATCCTGCCCGATTACCGTGTTTGGCCGGACGCCGGGTTCGACGGGTTCCTGGCCGACGCGGCGGCGGCGGCGGCGGCGGCCCGAGAGGAAGGGCGGCGGCGCGGCGGCGATCCCTCGCGGTTTTACCTGATGGGCCACTCGGCGGGCGCGCATATCGCGACGATGCTGGCACTGGACCCGGCCTGGCTGGCGGAGGACGTGCGCGCATCGGTGTCCGGGACGATCGGCCTCGCGGGCCCATACGATTTCCTGCCGCTGACCAATCCGGTGCAGCAGCAGATCTTTGCTCCTGTCGGACCGCGCACCCAGCCGATCACTTTCGCGGCCCAGGCGAAGGGGCCGTTGTTGCTGATGACGGGCGCGGACGACATGACGGTGCGGCCTGCCAACAGCACGCGCCTCGCCGCGCGGGTGCGGGAGACCGGCGGCCATGCGGATACCATCGTCTACCCCGGCGTTGGCCATATCGGAATCATCAGCGCCTTCGCCGCGCCGTTTCGGTTCATGGCGCCCGTGCGCGCGGATACCTGCCGATTCATTGGCGGTGTGGCATGATCCCGCTGCTGCTCGCCGAGGGCGTCGGGCTGAGCCTCGCGATGGCGGGCGCGTGGTGGTTCCAGCGGCGCATGCGCAATGCCGGTTGGGTGGATGTTGTCTGGACATTCGCCACCGGTACCGCGGCGGTTATCGGAGCCTTGTGGCCTTCGACCGAGGGCTTCACGCCCCGGCGGCTGGCAGTCGCGGCTTTGGCGGCGGCATGGGCCATGCGGCTTGGCCTGCATCTGCGCGCCCGCGTGATGACCAGGCCGGAGGACCGGCGCTACGCCGGGTTCCGCGTCGAATGGGGCTCGGATTTTGAGGTCCGGCTGTTCTGGTTCCTGCAAATTCAGGCCGCCGCCGCGTGGCCGTTGGCAATCGCGATGACAGTCGCCGCGCGCAACCCGGCGGCAAGCTTCGGGGTTGCCGATTTCGCTGCCCTGGTGGTCATCGTCGTGTCAGTCCTGGGCGCCGGAATCGCGGACCGGCAACTCGCGCGGTTCGTGTCCGATCCGGGCAACAAGGGCCGCGTCTGCGACAGCGGTCTTTGGACCTGGTCACGCCACCCCAATTACTTCCTCGAGTTCCTGGGCTGGTGCGCCTGGCCACTCTTCGCCTTCAACCTGGACTGGCCATGGTGGTGGCTCGCACTGCCCGCGCCGGTCCTGATGTACTGGCTGCTGGTGCATGTCTCCGGCATCCCGCCACTGGAAAAAGCGATGCTGGAAACACGCGGCGATGCGTACCGCGCCTACCAACGCCGCACCCGCCCGTTGCTTCCCCTCCCCATACGACGCAAGGCCAACCCATGAGTGTGATCGCCACCACGACCTCGATCCTGGAGCGCCTGCCGATGCCCGACCCGGTGCTGCGGGCGGGGATCGCGCACCTCGTCGGACGCACCCACAAGCGGATGTCGGCCGCCTCACCCGGGAGCGAGCGGGACTTCGCGGCCGGCATGGGCGCGCATCCGATCGCCGAACACACGGCGGCCGCCAACGACCAGCATTACGAGTTGCCGGCGGCGTTTTTCGGTTTGGTGCTGGGGCCCCACCGAAAATACTCCAGTTGCCTGTTCACGCCGGACACCGCGACGCTGGAGCAGGCGGAGGCGCTGGCGCTGACGGAAACCTGCGCCCATGCCGATCTTCAAAACGGGCAGGACATTCTGGAACTCGGGTGCGGTTGGGGTTCATTGTCGTTGTGGATGGCGGCGCATTACCCCGACGCGCGGATTGTGGCCGTATCGAACTCAGCCTCGCAGCGCCATTACATCGAGGCAACGGCCCGCGCGCGCGGACTGGGCAACCTGACCGTCGTCACCGCGGATATGAACATATTCGACACGGCGGAGCGCTTCGACCGCGTGGTGTCGGTGGAGATGTTCGAGCATATGTCCAACTGGGAAGCCCTGCTGACTCGTGTGCGGACCTGGGTGCGGCCGGAGGGGCGGTTGTTCCTGCATGTGTTCTCGCACGCCGCCGCGCCATACCGGTTCAACACGAACGATCCGGCCGATTGGATCGCCCAACATTTCTTCACCGGCGGGATCATGCCGAGCCACGGGCTGGCGCGGCATTTTTCGACCCTGTTCACGGTCGAGCAAGACTGGCGCTGGGATGGCCGCCATTACCAGCGCACGGCGGAGGCATGGCTGGCGAATTACGATGCTCACGCGGCCGAAATCAACGCATTGCTGCGCGATGTTTATGGCGCCGAGGCGCGGCTGTGGTGGCGTCGCTGGCGCTGGTTCTTCCTGGCGGTGTCAGGGTTATTCGGACATGAACAGGGCAACGCCTGGGGTGTCAGCCATTACCGCCTGGCGCCCGTGGCCTGATCGCATGCGGTTGATCGCGGCGGCGCGGGGTTACGCGGCCTCGGACGATCCGCGCGTCGCGGCGGCGAACCTGGTGGCGCTGGTACTGGCCTGGAACACGCCGTTTTACCCGCTGTATCTTCGGGTCGCGGCGGGTCCGGAGATCTGGCCAGGCGGCTGGCTGACCCTGTGCGTGTTTCCCGTGTTCCTGAGCGTGCCCGCGGCGACCCGGCAGTGGCCTCTGGGTGGGCGCGTATTTCTGCTGCTGGCCGCGATGGCCAACACCATGTTCTGCACCTGGATTTTGGGCGAGGCCTCCGGCACGTCTTTATTCCTGCTGCCCAGTGTGACATTGGCGGCGTTGGTGCTCGGGCGGGAGGAACGCGTGGCGCTGGTCTCGCTGCTGGCACTGCCGATACTGGCGGGAGTCGCGTTGCACGGGCGGTATCCAGTATCGCCGTTCGTATGCTCGGGCGCGGCGTGCGGCGGGATCGTCTGGCTGAACGCGGTGAGCGTCGCGGTGCTGGCGGTGTTTCTGGGCTGGCTGGCGACCGGGATGGTCAACGCCGCCGCTGCACCCACGCTCCCGCCGACGCAGCCGCGGCGGTGACGAACGCGCCCCAGGCCATGTCGATGACGGTCAGTCGCGTCGTCCAGATTTTCAACACCGCGTGGTTCGTGAGGTCGTAGGTGCCATAGGCGCAGAGGCCAAAAAACGCGCCATACGCGACGGCGGGCCACGGGCGGCGGTTCGCCAGGGGGAGAACGAAAACCGCGATGCCGGTGACGTACAACAAATAAAACACCAGCGCGGGCGCGAGGCGGAACCCATCCAGCATCAGCGGGCCAAGAACGTCCGCGTAAATTGAATGCCCGGCGATACCGAGCCAGAAGGCATCCAGCGCGAGGAACACGATCAGCGACGCCAGCCAGGACAGCGCGATTATCATGGGGAAGTGGGACCTTTCAGACGAGCGTGCCAATGGCGGAGACCTGACAGCGGAGTTGACCTTCGACTGACTTATACCACGCTCGGATATTGCGGAATCGACTGACGCAATGTGCTCACGCTGTCATGGCCCGGCTCGAAGGCCCAAGGGGTGGGAGGTTTTCTCCCAAAACCGTCATGGCCCGGCGCGTCCGGGCCACCCGTTGCGGCGTTGTGCTGAAATAGGTGGTCCGGACGAAGCCTGGCCCTGCGAAGGCGGGGGCCTGGCCATGACGATGTGACAGGAAACCGTGTTGAAGCAGTAACATTTGCGCGTCGCCTTATGCCGGGTTGCCTCCGTCACACCCCGATCGGATCCCCGAACGGCACCCACGCCTTCCCGTCGAATCGTTGCAACCGCATCTTCTTCATACCGTAATAATCCGTCGCCGTCGTGCGGAAACGTATCCCTTTGTGCAACAAAGGCAGCTCGATATCCAGATTGGTGGCCTGATGAATGAGGTTTTCCCGTGACAAATCCTCGCCACATTGTTTCAGCATGGCGGCCAGCGTCTGTGTCACCGAGTATCCGTAAACGTAACTCGCATCGCTGAGGTCGCCGTCAGGCTGGTATTTCCGCATGAACGTCAGCCAGTCGTTGAAGCCCGGATCGTCGGCCCATTGCGGGTCGGACGGGTCCTTCAGATACCCGCCCGTGATCAGGCCAACGGCCTTGTCGAGGCCCGCGGGCGCCAGAGCGGTGCCAATCGAGGCACCCACGCTGGAAATGACGAAAAGCGGGTTCCAGTTCATATCCCGGACCTGTCGAATCGCCATCGCCGTCATCTTCGAAATGCTGGAAACATAAAGCGTGTCGACCCCCGCCAGGTACAGTTGCAAGATCTGTGAAATGACCGTCGGGTCCGAGGGCTCGTAACTGACCATGGCGGCGATCATCCCCGCCTTGGCGCCAAGCCCGTTCTTGAACCCTTTCACGAAATCCTTGCCGGAATCATCGTTCTGATACAGCACGCCGATTTTCGCGTTGGGCCTCTCCGACACGATATAACGCGCGTATATCCGGCCCTCGATCTGGTAGCTGACCTGCCAGCCAATGGTCCACGGGAAGTTCTCCCGATCGCCGAATTGCGTCGCCCCGGACGCGACGAACAATTGCGGCACTTTCTTCTGGTTCAGGTAGCGTCGCGCCGCCATCGCGGTCGGGGTGCCAAGCTGCTGGAAGATGCAGGAAACATTTTCCTCCTCCACGAGCTGGCGGGTCTGTTCCAGAGTCTTCGGCGGACTGTAACCGTCATCGAGCGACAGAAGTTTAATCTTGCGCCCGTTGATCCCGCCCTGATCGTTGATGAACCTTGTATAGGCGGCCTCGACATGTCCGATCGGCGCGTAGCCGGAGGCCGGGCCGCTGTAGGGCATCGTCTGACCGATCAGAATTTCGGTCGCGGTCACGCCCGGCATTTGCTTCGCTCGCGCGATGGCCGGAACCGCCAGCGTTGACGATCCGGCCAAAGCCAATGCGCGGCGGCGCGAAAGCCGGGCCATGTGTCAGTCGTCGCGGTGGTAGCGTACGCAGCGCAGCGCCAGCATATCGCGGAAACGCGGCCGCATCTTGTCCGTCCAGGGCGTGTTCGCCGCCGTCTTCCACGCGTCCGACTTCGTGACGTCGATCGACGTCATGTGATACAGCGCGAGATACTTCCGCTCCATCCCCGGACCAGCGGAACGAAAGCGCCGCGCGCTCAGCACGCCGGGTACTGAGCCAAGCTGGGGCAGATGTTCTGAGTTGTACCATTCGTTGAACTCGGCTTCCGCCGCCGGATCGACGTTCATGGCGACCGACAGCAAGGCCGCCGCCGCGTCAGGCCCAGTGGCGTCGCCCGGCACGATCTGATCGCCTTCGAACCGCAGAATTCGCTTCGCGATCGCCGTGACGCGCTTCGTCCAGATCGAGGCGTTCTCATAGCCGATCGCCCGGTACTCGGGGCTGGAGAAGACCGCGTGGCTCGTAAGGTCGTAGGTGGCGACGGCGACCTTTGGATGTTCGACGCTCAGCCAGCGTTGCGCGTTGAGGAACCCGGGCACGCGCAGCCGTTCCGGAATATGTTCCAGATCATACCAATCGTGGAACTCGTCCTCCTGGGAAGGCGAAAAATCGAACGACGCGAACAGCAGACCGTTGGCCATGGGTGCCTCCCTCATCATTTGCCTTGGCGCGATCCTGCCACGCGGCCACGCCGGTTGCCAGCGGGGGGAATTCGCGGCATGAGGTTTCCAAACACACTGAGGATTCCCATGGCCTTCCAGACCGAGCCCGAGCCAGAACGCGGGGCTAATTTACCGATCCTGCCCGGGATCAGCCGCATCGTGGCGAACAACCCGGGACCGATGACCTACCACGGCACCAATACTTACCTTATCGAAACGGCTCAGGGTTTGGTCGTGCTCGATCCCGGGCCGGAAGATCATCCGGAACATGTTGAGGCGATCATGCGTCACACCGGCGGGCAGATCGCGTTGATCCTGGTCAGCCATACGCATCACGACCACGTGGGCGCGGTGGCCGCGTTGAAGGAGAAGACAAGCGCCCCGACCGTGGGGTTCAAGGTCTCCGGGCTTGATTCGTTCGACGCGGACATCAGGCTTAACGATGGCGATACCGTCGCGGGCATGGTGGCGATCCACACGCCGGGTCACGCGCTGGATCATCTGTGCTTCGCGCTGCCAGCGAAAAGCGGCGAAAAGGTGCTGTTCAGCGCCGATCACGTGATGTCCTGGTCCACCAGCATCGTCAGCCCGCCGGGCGGCGACATGAAGGATTATTTCGACAGCCTGAACGTGCTGTTGAATCGCGATGATGAGATTTATTTATCCGGTCATGGCCCGATGTTGCGTGAGCCTCGCGATCTGGTCCGCGCGATGCTGGCACACCGGGTGATGCGGGAAAACGCGATCGCAGAGAAGCTGAAGACAGGCGCCGCCAGCACCTACACGCTGATGGATACGCTATATTCGCAGGTGAACCCGCGGTTGCGGAACGCGGCGGAGCGGAACGTGCTGGCGCACCTGCTGAAGATGGAGATCGAGGGCAAGGTCGCCCGCGAAGGGGAAACCTGGCGGGCGGCGTAACCCACCGGCGATCACTCCATGGTCCAGCCACGGTCGCGCTTCAGCACCGGCACGTGCGTGCGCGCCGCCTGTTGGGCTTCGGTCATGGCAAGCCAGGCGCGCAATTGTTCCAGAACCTTCCGCGTCGGCGCCGCGAGGTCGAGCGCCAGCGCCTCTGTCATGGCGTAATAGCGCAGATTATCCAGCTCGCCGTCGCCCGCCAGGGTGCCACTGACGTACGTGGCGTTGACGCACAGGAACCGGGCATTGAAGCGGATCGGCCCACCCGGCGGGGTGACGGCTCGGGCCAAGTACCTCAGGCCATGCAGCGCGGGCGGCGAGCCTAACGTGAGGCCGGTTTCCTCGTGCAGTTCCCGCGCGGCGGCGATGGCGATTCCATGGGCGAGTTTGGCGTTGGCGTTCCGGTGCAGCGCCCATTCGGTGCCAGGCGAAAGCCCGGATGCTCTGGGCGCGGACAGATCGGCGCGATCGACGGCACCGCCAGGAAACACCAGCCGGTTGGGCATGAACCGATGGCGAGAGCCACGCATGCCCATCAGGATTTCCGTTGAATCCCCGGCCTCGCGCCAAACCAGCAGGCTGGCGGCGTGCCGGGCCCGGACCGTCTTCGGCCGGGGCGGCTCGTGCTGATCCACCAGAGTGACGTGGCGGCGGTGGTCCTCAGGCAAGATCGAATCCTTTCGTTCGTAAATATGCGGCGAAGCCAAATCGTTCCGGCACCGACAATTGGCGCGCGACGTTTTCGCTCCATCCCACGCCCTCACGCGGCGGGTAAACGTCGTTGTTCTTAAGTCCGCCCGGCGCCACCGGTTCGCGGTCGCGGCGGCGGTCGTCATAGGTCATGATATCGTTTTCGAGTTGGACGTCGTCGTAGCGTTCGCGATGCACGACGATCGAGGGTGGCAAACGCATCGAGACCGGACGGCGGAAGACGGGCCAGCCGACGGTCAGGCCGGCGACGGGATACACGCCAGCTGGCAAACCCAGAAGCGGCGATACACGCTCGATGTGGGAGCGGACGTAGGAGATGGGGCAGGTGCCAAGCCCCACCGCCTCGGCCGCCGCCATGAACTGGCCCATCGCGAGGGAACAATCCACCGCGGTGTTCAGAAATGTGTCGAGGTTGTTGTTGGCGTGCGGCATGTTATGCAGGTTGCACAGGAGCTGTCCGCGCCGCATGTCGCCGCACCAGATCAGGAAGACCGGCGCGGTGGCGATCCAGTCCATTGTGCCGATCCAGTCGGCGATCTGTTTGATCCGCGGCGCGTCGCGCATGACCACCACGGAATATTGTTGCAGATCCGACTTCGCGGGCGCCGATTGCGCCGCCGCGAGCAGCGCGTCCAGCAACGAATCCGGCACGGCCTGGTCGGTGTACCGCCGCACCACGCGACGGTCGAGCAAGGGAGCGATGACGTCGGGAACCTCGACGCCCGGCAGCTCCATGCCAAACCGCGCTTTCAGCAATGCTTGTCCATCGGCCATTTCGGTTACCTTTCCCATTCCCCCCAAGGGCACCACCCTTGCCGGTACGCGGCATGGGCGCAAGCAGGGCGGCCGGGATCAGATCCGTGCCCCGCTTTCGATCAGCCAACGCGAGGTCAAACGTACGTGGTCGATGAAGTGCAGTTCGCTCAGGTCGAGTTTTTCGCTTTCGCATATGGCGGGGAGCGCAGACTGAAAGTCATCGAAGTGCCGCGAAAGGAAAGGCCCGCCTGGTGGTATGGGGTCGTGTTCCAGGCGGGCCGCCAGCAAGAAATCCCTCACACGGGTAATCGCGGTGCCCGTGTTGTTGCCATGCGCGTACGTATCCTGGCCGCCAATATCGCTCAGGAATTGTTGATATCGGAAGCGTTCCGATTCGAGGATCAGACATTCCTTCCGCCGATGCATTTTGCCGCCGAAGTGCGCCGCGCCCAGCCAGAGTCCGAGTTCGAGAGGCATGTTGAAACGCGGTAATCCGTTGTCGCTCAACTCGATCCGGGAAATATCGTGGATACTCAGCCGGCAGTCGCGAATCAGGGTCTTGATGATGCCGATTCGAAGTTTCCCGGCATCGGCGATCTCCAACGCGGCGTGCGGCACGAAACGGCATGCGAGAACCGCGAAGACGATCGCATCGAACATCGGCTTGTAAGGCGACGCCCAAAGATAAACGCTTCGATCGGGCTCCAGCCTCCCCTCGTCATGGTTCGGCTCGACCGGACCATCGGTCGCGGTACAGTGCCGCTTCGGATGGTCCGGTCGAGCCGAACCATGACGTGGAAAGGAAGGCGGCGCGATTCGTTTATCTTTGGGCGTCGCCTAAGTCGAATCGAAGGAACAATTCACTACTGTCCGGAGTTTTCCGAACGAACCGTTCCGAAGTGTCTGACCTATAACGGTTTTTCGACGATTTTGGGTGGTGTCGGTTTGAAGTTGGTGGCGGTTTGCCCGACCCTTGTCCGGGGAGGGCTCACTCAT
>SHWL01000138.1 GCA_009693865.1 Acetobacteraceae bacterium
CTCTACACATTGATGCAGGTGTTTTCGGTGACAGTATTTGAAAAGGCCTCGATAGAATCTGTGATTTCTCAAACAGCTGACAGTTCCGAACACGTCATGGACGATAACCAATTGAATTTATTCAGCTATTGACCGGACAATAGTGATTTAAGAAATATATGACAGGCCCTGGCCCTTAATAGAATTGCGTATTTTCAGTACGGAAGTCCGGTGGGCCCGTCAATGCGACTCGGAGGCTTGGAGGGGTGCTCCGAGTGTCCGCAATGGGTCGGTAAGCGACATTCCCACGACCGCAACGCCGCGAAGGGCCGGCCGGACCTCGCGCCCCATCAACCCCGCCGCGCCAGAAACCCCAACGCATCCGCGATCCCGAAATCTCCCGGCAGCGCACCCCTCGGAAACAGCCGCGTCACATGACCCATCTTCCGCCCAGGCCGGGCCTCGGCCTTGCCATAGAGGTGCGGAATGAATCCCGGCGTGGCCACAATACGCGGCCACAACGCCGCCTCCTCAGGCCCGACGAGGTTCTTCATCACCGCGTCCGAGTGCCGCGTGGCGGGCGGCAACGGCAGTCCCGCGATCGCCCGAATATGCAGCTCGAACTGGCTCATCGGACACGCGTCGAGCGTCCAATGTCCTGAATTATGTGGCCTCGGCGCGATTTCGTTCACCAGAACCTTACCATCGGCATCAACGAACATCTCAACCGCCAACAACCCAATCAGATCCAACCCAGCCGCGATCTTCCGCGCGATCTCCTGGGCTGCCTCCCCAATCGCGACGGAGACCCGCGCCGGGGCCAAAGTCAGATCCAGAATATGGTCGCGATGCCGGTTCTCCACCGTATCGAACGCCGAGATCGAGCCATCCTCGCCGCGGCCAACCACGACGCTGATCTCCATGGCATAATCGATGAACCCTTCCAGGATCAGCGGCTTTGGGTTCAGCCGCTCGAACGCCGCCGCCAGATCGGCCTCCGAGCGCAAGATCGCCTGACCTTTGCCGTCGTATCCCTCGCGCGTCGTCTTCAGCACCGCGGGCAATCCCAGATCGCCGACGGCTTCGGCCAACGAGGCAAGACCCGTGACCGGCCGCCACGGCGCCGTCGCGATGCCTCGCTTATTGACAAAGCTTTTCTCGGCGATCCGGTCCTGACTGATCCGCAGGATCGCGGGCGAGGGCCGGACCGGCTTCAACGAGGCCAGCAAATCCAACCCCTCGGCGCTGACATTTTCGAACTCGAAGCTGATGACATCCACGGCGGAGGCGAACGCGCGCAACGACTCCGGGTCATTGTAATCGCTGATAGTCACGCCGTGCGACACCTGCGCCGCCGGACTGTCCTGCTCCCGGGTCAGGATGTGGCAGCGATACCCCAGGCGAGCGGCAGCCAGAGCGGACATGCGGCCCAGTTGGCCACCGCCGACAAGGCCGATCGTCGCGTTTGGGGGGAGTGGAAAGCGGGACAACTTTCAGGGCTTGCCCGGATCGGTCACAGGCTCATTCGCCACCGCCGCCGACTGCCGCGCCCGCCACGCATCCAGCCGCCCGGCCAGTGCCGCATCGGTCGTGGCGAGGATCGCGGCGGCCAGCAAACCCGCGTTGATCGCTCCGGCACGCCCGATCGCCAGCGTGGCCACCGGGATACCGGCTGGCATCTGAACGATCGACAACAGGCTGTCCATGCCCTTGAGCGCGTGCGACTCGACGGGCACGCCAAGCACCGGAAGCGCGGTCCAGGCCGCCGCCATGCCCGGCAGATGAGCGGCGCCACCGGCTCCGGCGACAATGACCCGCAACCCCCGGTCGCGCGCCGAGGTCGCATACTCGCGCAATCGGTCAGGCGTGCGATGCGCGGACACGATTCGGCATTCATGCGCCACCCCAAGCGCCGTCAGCGTTTCCGACGTGTGCGTCATGGTGGTCCAGTCGGACTGGCTGCCCATGATGATGCCGACAAGCGGAGGGGATGACTCAGGCATGCGCGCGGCCGGTCAGGCGATGTTGTCGGGGATCAGGCGGCTTTCCAGCCAGCCGATCTCATCGCGCAGCATCAGTTTGCGCTTCTTCAGGCGTTGCAGGTGCAACTGATCGACCGCGCCCTGGTCTGCCAGGCGCGCGATCACCGTATCCAGGTCGCGATGTTCGCTCCGCAGCTCGTGGAGCTTCCGCAGCAAGGAGTCTCTGTCGACTAACATGGGCGATGCTTACCACGAAAAAAATGCCCCGGCGGAGTCTCTTTCTCGCGGATTTTTCTGGCGCCCGCCTTCGCGGTGGCGCTACCGTCGGTTGCCGTCACCAATGCGGCGTGAGTCGCGCTGATGATGGCGAAGCAACCGGCATCGATCGGAGAGACATCGTCCATGAACCTGAATGCAAGACTGGACGCCCTGAAGGGGCGCCATGCCTCGCTTGATTCCCGTATTTTCGAAGAGGATCGCCGGCCCCAACCAGATTCGGAAACATTGACCCGGCTTAAAATTGAAAAATTGCAGGTGAAGGACGAAATCGAGCGAATACGCTCCTCCCTGAACTGACCGTTCCCGATCGAGCCGCCTTGGCTCAGGCGGCCACCTCTTCCTCCTCGGGTGGGGGAGGGACAGGGACGGAGTGGCCTTCGCGCTCCAGCCGCTCATTGGCGGACAGGACGAAGGCGTTCAGATCGGTCTGGCTGCACAAGCCAAGGATGACGGGGTCGCGCGGCTTGATGTTGGCGCTGTTCCAGTGGCTGCGCTCGCGGACCTTCTGGATCGTCTCCTTCGTGGTGCCCAGAAGCTTGCCCACCTGGGTTTCGGTCAATTGCGGGAAGTTGCGCAGCAGGAAGGCGATGCCGTCCGGGCGGTCGTTGCGCTTCGCGACCGGGGTGTAGCGGGAGCCTTTGGCGCGCTTCGGCATGGGCAGCGTGGAGGCCGCCAGTTTCAGCCTCGCGTTGGCGTCGGCCTCGCAGCGGCGGATGTCCTCGGCGGTGACCTGGCTGTTGGCGATCGGATCGTATCCGACGATACCCTGAGCGACCTCGCCGTCCGCGATCGCCTGCACCTCAAGCGGATGCATGCCGCAGAACTCGGCGATCTGCGTGAAGGTCAACGCGGTCTTTTCGATCAACCACACGGCGGTGGCCTTGGGCATCAGGGGCAGGGGCATGATGGTTCGCTTTCCTCGACCGGCGGGGCAGGCGTCGCATGTGTGGGGATGCCCGGCGGAGCGGGGGGATATGGCAAGCGCCCAGGGGTGGGTCAAGGCCAGAGGCGGGTATTATACTGATTCGGTTAAAGAAAGGAGACAGGCATGGCTGAGGAAGAGGACGCTCCGGTCCGCAGGCGGATCCGGCTGGAGAAGCTGCTGCTGGACCCGCTGGGGATCGAGGAATTGCGCGACTACATCGGCGAACTGCGCGAGGAGATTGCCCGCGTCGAGGCCGATATCGCGCGGAAAAACAGCCACAAGTCCGCCGCCGACGCGTTTTTCCGGAAGCCGGGGTGAACGGGGGTGGGGCGGGCCGCACATGTCCACACGCGTCATCCCGGGCCCCGTCCCGGGGACCCGGAGCGGCACCATCCCCATGATTAAGCTGTTGAAACCGCCGGTTCGGTGCCGCGGCCGGTCCCCGGGACGGGGCCCGGGGATGACGACGGCGGGCGACGTTAAGCCGCCCGGGCGCTCGACGCCGGATCGTTGGCGATCACCCCGGCCAGCGCGCCGGCGTTGACCGCGATACGGCGCGGCTTCAGCGCTTCCGGCACAACGCGTTTCAGGCCGACATGCAGCAGGCCGTTGTTCAGGTCCGCGCCGTCGACCACGATATGGTCGGCGAGAACGAACCGGCGCTCGAACGCGCGGCCGGCGATGCCGCGATACAGCACCTCGTGCCGTTGCGTCTCATTCGCGGGGCGGCCAGCGACAACCAGCGTGTTGTCCTTGACCACGAGGTCGATTTCCTCGGGACTGAAACCCGCCACGGCGACGGTCAGCCGATAGGTGTCTTCGGTGACTTTCTCGATGTTGTAAGGGGGATAGCCCGATGCCTGGGTGTTGGACGCGGCATTGTCCACGAGACGGGCGAGGCGGTCGAAACCGATCGCGGTACGGAACAAGGGCGCGAAGTCGAACGTTGTCATAACAAAACCTCCTGAGGAGCATTGAGTTTCAGTTTGGCCGCCCGGAAAGGCCGGCCTTGGGAGTGTCGCCGGAACCCCGATTGGGCATTCCGAACGAAACTCAAATAGTCATGCCGGGGCGTCCTTCAAGAGGGATTATACAAGCCTCGTGCGCGTGCCTTCACTTTGATCAGCGCCACCAGCACATCCAGCAGCGGCGTCGGCACCCCGGTCATGCGAGCCATTTCCAGCGGCACGCCATACAACGCGTCGATCTCCATCGGGCGGCCCGCGCTCAGGTCCTGCAGAATGCTCGGCTTGTGCGCGAGACTCCGGTTCGTTTCGGCGATCGCGGGAATGTCCATCTCCAGCGCGATCCCCATGGCGGCGGCCAGCGCGATTGCCTCGGTCAACAGTTGGCCGGACGCGGCGGTTAGCGCCGCCTCGGTTTGGGTGTCCATGACCGCGGTTTCGGTCAGCACGCACAGCGGTCCGGCGCTGAGGTTGAAAGCGAGTTTACGCCAGATCAGAGCGCGGAGGTTCGGTGTCAGCGTCACCGGCAGCCCGCCCGCCTGGAACGCTGCCTCGATGGCCCGAAGTCTGGGCGTGATCGTCCCCGCCGGTTCCCCGAACACCGTTCCCGAACCGGCGCCCGCCAGGAGGCGGATCGTGCCCGGGGCGGGAACCGAGCACGCGGGCCAGAACACGCCGCCAATGGTCCGGTCCGGCCCGACCGTGCGCCACAACGCGCCATCCGGGTCGAGCGCGGGAAGCCGCCTTCCCTCGAGCGTCCCGCCATGGGCGTGGAAATACCACCAGGGTATCCCGTTCATCACGAAGGCGACCGGTGTGTCCGGACCAAGCAATGGCGCGATCGTCGCGGCGACCTCCGGCAGCGCGGGCGCCTTCACGGTCACGAGCACCAGGTCCTGAGGCCCCAGATCGGCGGGTTTGTCGCTGGCGGAGATGCGGACCGTCATGGACTCGTCCGGCGTTTCGACGGTCAGCCCATTGGCCTGGATCGCCGCGAGATGGGCTCCCCGAGCGACGACCGAAACCCGGGCGCCGCCGCGGGACAAATAACCGGCGAGGTAACCGCCGACCGCGCCGGCGCCGAAGATGCAGATGCGCATGAGTGGTTCGTTTTCCCGTGAGGGGCCTGATTTGGACATACTCCGGCGGATGATGCCATCCGCCCGGTACGGGCGAATGCGCCTCTGCCCCGGGCCGCTCGGAGCGATTGCGGCGTGGATCAATGAGTGGTTGGACGTTTCCCCTCGCATTGGTCATAATCGGATCAACACGATGGACCGGGCTCACGTCTTGCCCGGAACCGCGGAAAACCAAACTGGGGCGGCCGAAACTGCGATCGCGGGGGAAGGAACCGCGACCATGGCCACTGCCGCGACGCAGATATCCGGTGCACCCGAATCCTAACCAGCGCTTCGCGTCGATATCCCGGATATCCGACAGGAGCGTCCGCGATATGTGGTGCGGGGTGGCTTATGTACAGCGGATCGATTTCGTAATGGGTCCGGTGTTTCAATTGACGTGAATGGAAACCTTCAGGGTGTATCCGTGCAGAGCAGCCCGAACACAAGCATTCAGCAACTGAGCCAACGCCCATGGGTGCCACAGAACAGAACGGGTGCGACCACCGCTCACGCCATTCAGGCGGCCGGCGGGAGCTTGGTTTCCAACGGATCTTTCGCAAACCCGTACCATGCGACGGTGGGGGGAATTTCCCCGGCCCGGGCCAAGCGGTTGTTCACGCCGCCCATTCGAAACCCGAACGTCAGAGTTCGACCGGCCGAAGGAGGAGTCCCATGAACGATCGTCCCGAGTCGATAAATCGTGATATATTCCTCGGTGACGATGAGCTTGCCGCGATGAAAAAGCGCGCTGACGCGGCAACCCCCGGGCCTTGGAAATCGTATGTCGAAGGCAGAGAGGAGATGAGCGGGTCCGATTTCATCATGACCGAGGCAGATGACATTTATCTGACGGGCGCGACCGTCGCCGACCAGGATTTCATTGCCCATGCCCGGCAAGACATCCCCAGGTTGATCGCGGAGATCGAGCGCCTCAAAACGCCCCGGCGTGCTGTCGAAAGAACACGCGCGCACGTTCGTGGAAATCCCACTGCGAATGGCGGTCAGTAACTTGGTCAGGCGCGTCAAAGGGTGGTCAACCCAACGAGCGCGGATGGAGTTTCGCGATCTGTGCAAGCGCTTCCGGGGAGCCACTTCCGGGCCGCGAGTGGCAACCTCACGAATGACATCATACCTCGGTTTCCGCGTGCGCACGAACCTACCGGGGTGGCCCGGCCCGCGAACGGACCGGCCAGCCCCTGCTACCGCCCGACGAAGATCTGTCGATATCCCCTGGCCATCGACAAACCCGGGCACTGTCGTCTCGGCGGGAGTGTATGACGGCCAGCCCGTTCCAATCTTTTCGCGAGGCTGCCAGGAGCAAAACCCCAGGGAGAGAACCGATGAAAAACGGCTTCCAGGTCTATGATTCCGACACCCATATCAACCCTGCCGCCGAGGTCCTCGACAAGTACGTCGATCCGGATTTCCGGCCCAGGCTGCCGGAACTGGCGTAGTACCGTGCCGCGGTCGGGCAGGCGGTCGAGGGCAAAAGCGATCTGCACAACTATCGCACCGGCACCAAATATTACCGGCGGATTCTCGGCGAGGCCGCGCCGCGCGAAAACTTCAGTGGCCGTGACTCAAAGTGGATGGGCAGCAAGAGGCCGCGGCCCGGTATCCAGGACGACCACGCCCAGAACCGCGTCCTCGACATGGACGACGAAGGCACCGGCGTTCATTTCCTGATCCCGACCTCATGGCTGAGCCTCGTCGGCGTCGACGACGCGACGATTGAGGTCGCGATGATCCGCGCCTTCCATCGCCACATGGCGGATTTCCGCGCGCCGTATCCCGACCGCCTCACCGGGCCGATCGTCGCCTCGACCCGCAACGTCGACGAAGCCGTGCGAGAAATCCGCGCCTGGGCCAAGGCCAAATGGGCGGTGGCGGTGATGCCGTTGCCCGCCGAGGGATTGCCGGCGGACCATCCCAGCCTGGAGCCGATCTGGCGGGAAGCGCAGGAACACGACCTGCCCATCGCCAACCACAGCTTCACCTGGATCCCGCCATACTATCCCGGCTACCGCGACCTGTACGACAACATCTTCCTGGGCCGGCTCGCGGCGCACCCCTGGGGCACGATGCGCTTCTCCGCGGCGTTCATCGGCGGCGGCGTGTTCGACCGGTATCCGCGGTTGCGGATGGGTGTGCTGGAATGCGGTTTCGGCTGGTTGCCGTTCTGGGCCAAACGCATGGATGAGCAGGCGATCTACGTCGGCCGCACCGCGCCGTTGAAGCTGACGCCAACCGAATACATGAAAAGCGGCCGTTTCTTCTGTGGCATCGAACACCACGAAGGCGAGGACATGCTTGAACACGTCACGAAATTTCTGGGCGACGGCGTGCCGATGTACGCCTCCGATTATCCGCACTCTGAGTGCCGGTTCCCTGACTCGGTGTCGAACATTCTGGAATGGTCGAGCCTCGACGCGGACCGGCGGCGTAAGTTGGTGTGGGAGAATGCCAACCGTTTCTTCAGGCGGACGTAAGCTGTACGGCGCGGGTCGCTGAACGGTGCCGGTTCTGTCAGGATCGTCAAACACAATGAACCGGGGCTGGCCGGCCCGCGAACGGACCGGCCTCCCCCTGCTACCGCCCGATGAAGATCTTGACTTTGATGCCAAGGATCACCAGGATGAGCAACAGGAGAAGAAGATGGTAGTTCATCGTTCAACTCCGGCTATTGACCGGCGGGGTGATTCCCGCCGGTCGCCTTCCCCCTTACCGGTGAAATGTGAACGAACCGTTGACGCGTGGGCGTTTTCGGAGCCGGCGAGACGCGGTTTATCCGCGCCGTCCCGATTGCACGGCCTATCGCCAGCCCGGGTTGGCGTTTTGACAGTGAAGCTTTTCTAACCGGACCGCGCCCGGGATCGTGCGACCCATTCAGGCGGGAACCGGACCGCGATGCCCTGGCTTCAAGCCTTCGGCGGCGCCTTTCAACTGAATCTCTCCGCCAGAGGGGCTGCCCCCGCGGCGCCGCGAGCGAGCGATCAAGCGCCCGTCCAGGTCCGGTGCGCCGGTCATTCGGGGCAGAGAATGTTTAACATGATCCCGAAACGTGAGGTGCGCGGGCGGTTCATGGTAAAGGGGCACGCCCGCACCCACCGAAAAGCAGATAAGCCGGGGCTGGCCGGCCCGCGAACGGACCGGCCTCCCCCTGCTACCGCCCGATGAAGATCTTGACTTTGACGCCAAGGATCACCAGGATGAGCAACAGGAGAAGAAGATGGTAGATCATCGTTCAACTCCGGTTATTGACCGGCGGGGTTAGTCCCGCCGGTCGCCTTCCCCCTTACTGGCGAGATGTGAACGAACCGTTGACGCGCGAGCGTTATCGGAGCCGGCGAGCGGTGGCTTATCCGCTATGCCATGCCGGCTGACCCGGATGTGGGCTCCATCCCGTGGTCAGCCGGACGCTGGATGACAGCTGGACATAACGTCGCTACCGCCCAGGCTGCGGCCATCAGCCGGAATGACCCTCCCCGGCACCCGTCTCCCCCGTCCAATTAAATGACCGCGACCAGGCGCCAGCCGCCTGATCCGTAACCAATCTGCGACTTCTCCCAGGCCAAAGTCGCCCAAACGCCGCCGCTCCCACGGCGCGTTCAAGCCCGCGCGACCCACTCTGGCCAGAATCGGACCGCAATGCCCTCGCTTCAGCCCATCGGCGGTGCCATTCAACTGAACCTCTCCGCGGGAGGCGCCGCCACGGCGGTGCCGCTGCAGGACGGCGGCTTCGTTATTGTCTACCGCGTCGCCAACGGCCCCGACGTGTTCCGCCTGTTCGACTCCAGCTATCAGCCGCTGACCGATGAGGTCATCGTCACGACCGAGGACTTCCTGGCACCTCAGGCGGCGGCGTTGAACGACGGCCGGTTCGTCGTGACCTGGTTGAACCAGAGCCAGACCATCCAGGCGGCGATCTACGATCCGGACGGCACCCTGTCCGCCGGATCGCTCACCGTCGCGCTGCCCACGGACGCCAGCTTTGGTCTCAATCCGCCCAGGATCGTGGGCAACGGGTTCGGGGGGTTCACGGCGATCTGGCAGGACAACGCCACGATCGACGGCGTGACCCGAAAAGTGTTCGTCCAGTCGTTCGACGGCGACGGCAACACGGTCGGCGACCCGATCGTCGTGTCGCCACCGGCCGGCGGCCCCTCGCAGGTCAGTTCGATCGAGGATTTCCGGATCGCGGTCACCAACGACGGCACGATCGTCGTGGCGGCGCTGGTGCACATCGACGGCGTGGCCTCGATCATGCACTCGGAAAACGGCGGCGTGCTGATCAGCCTCGCGGGCGGCGATCCGAGCTATGTCTATACGAACCCGCAGGTCGTACCGCTCGCGGCGGGCGGGTTTGTGATCACCTACAATTTCGTCGATCCGGCGCTGGCCGGCAGCTCCAGCCAGGACGCGAACTGGACCACGGGCGGCTCGGTCTTCACCAATCACGGCACGCGCCACGATTTCGCGGTCGGCACGACGGTAACGACCACGGCCAACGGCACCTTCGGCGTCGATCCCTCGGTCATCACGCCGTTGGCCGATGGCGGCTTCGTGGTAACGTTCGAGCCGCTGACCTCGCCTTTGGGCGACGGCTATCTGATCGACGCGCAACAATTCGACGCGTTCGGCAACGCGGTCGGTCCGGTGGTGCTGGTGGCGCCGCAGGGATTCTTGCCGAATGTCACGACATCAGCAAACTCCGATGTTCTTGATACGTATCAGTTCGGCACCGGGATATTCCTGCAAGCTTACAGTTCCGTGCCGACACCTTTGGGCGTGGAACCCGAGGGCACTTCGTTCGGCCTCAATTCCGTGGTCAGCGCCAACTCGCCCGGTGTCGCGCCGCTATCGACCGGCGGGTTCGTGGTTGTTTACGAGGGCGCGAACCACGACGCGTACGGCCAGATCTATGGCTACGACCGCCAACCCGTGGGCGGGCCGTTCACCATCGCGGCGACCGGCATGCAACCGGTGGTCTCGGCCCAGACCAACGCGACATTCCTGGTTGCCTGGACCGACGGCACGCGGATCATGGGGGCCGTCTATGACAATGACGGAACCGTGGTCCGCGAAGCGTTCAGCATGAGCGGCGATGCATCGAGCCAGCCGGTCCTCGATCCCGCGCTCAATCCGACCTCGGATGGCGGCTATTCGATGGCGTACGAGACGGACCTGCAGTCCGGCGGCGCGCACCAGGTGACCATCCAGGTGTTCGACGGACTGGGTAACGCGATTGGCGCCTCGGTGTCGCAGACGTATCAGCCGACCAATCCGCTGGCGCCGCCGAAAATCGCGGCGCTGGAGAAACAGTTGTTCGGCTCGATCACGGTGATCGGTGTCGGCAACTCGATCTTCGCCGCGATCGTGTCGGCGCCGCCGGGGGGTTCCTCCGGTGGCGGACAGAACGTCGCGTATGGGGATCAAATCGTTTCGGTGCAGTCGTTTTCGGCGCCCGCGCCTACCGCGAACACGGTCCAGGTCTCCGGCGGCGATGACGCCGCGGCGCGGGCGGGTTGCCAGGTCGCCGAGCTGAACGATGGCAACGTCGTCGTCGTGTGGAACGAGGCACCGGCCAACCTCGGCACCTGGCAGATCGTGGGCCAGATCATGACCCCCGAGGGGAACTTCGTGGGCGGCCAGTTCACGCTTGGCACCGCGCTGCCGAATAACTCCGCCGCGGCGCAGATCGCGTTGTCGGCGCTGCCGGATGGCGGGTTCCTGGTCACTTATGACTCCGGGAACACGACGCTCGCATCGCAGCGGTTCGACCCCACGGGGGCCGCGATCGGCGCGCCGGTATTGATGACCGGCTACGGGCAGGCCAACGTGGTGACGACCGTCCTGAGCGACGGCACGCTGCTGCTGATGTCCGACAACTCCCCGGTGGGCGGCGGCGTGGTGACCGGCGCGACTTTCTCGCTGCCCGCCATTCAGATGATGTGGACCGGTTCGGCCGGCAACGACCTGAGCACCGCCGCGAACTGGGACGTTGGGGTCGCGCCGGACAGCGGGCACGGGATGAATTTCGCGTCGTCGAACGGTGGCACGCTGACCGGCACCGCGAGCGGGCAGACCGCGGCGTTCAGCAATACGGGCGGCTGGACCCTGTCCGGCGTCACGCTCCAACTGACCCAGGGACTGACCGGGCAAAGCACGCTGACGGTCAATGGCGGCACGCTGACCGGCGGCGGGACGGCGGCGATCGGCGGGTCTTCGGGGGCCACGCTTCTGCTCACCGGCGGCGGGCTGAGCACATTTCAGAATACCACGGTTGGCACCAACGCGAATCAGAGCGGCACGCTGACGCTGACCGGCCTGGGGACAACCTGGACCGATACCGGGGGCTTGCAGGTTGGTGCCTCGGATGATGCGACCAAGGGCTCCGCGCCCGGCCACGGTGCCGTCACCGTGACCCAGAGCGCGCATCTGAACGGCGGCGGCGTCGACGTCCTGGGTGTCACGGCGGGCAGCGAAGGCGAGCTCACCGTCACCAATGGCGGCCAGGCCAGCGATGCCGGCCTCGTGGCGGGAGAGGCGGGCACGGGCGTCGTCACCGTGAGCGGTGGAACCCTGACAAACAGTGGCTCCCTGGTGCTTGGCCATCTCGCCGGAGCGCACGGCACCCTGACGGTCACCGGCTCCAATGCCCTGGTATCCGGGTCCGGGCAGGCCATCGTCGGCGACGCGGGCACCGGTAGCCTGTCGATCCATTCCGGCGCCACCGTCATCACCACTCCGGGCACGGTCGCCGGCCTCACGGGGGCCGTCATCGCCAACGCGGCCTCGGGCGGCGGTTCCTCCGTCACCGTCATCGGCGCCGGGTCGAACTGGCAGGTCACCGGCACCCTGGTCGTCGGCAACGCCGGCTTCGGCTCGCTCGCGATCTCCCAAAGCGGCTCCGTCACCGCCTCTGCCCTGAACGAGGCGGCCGGCGCGGGCGGCGGCGGCATCATCTCCGTCTCCGGCACCGGTTCGGCGCTGACCGTGACCGGCGCGTTGTCAGTCGGCGGCCAGGCCTCGGGCGGGCTGTCCATTCTGAACGGCGCCACCGTCACCGCGGCCAGCGCCACGGTCGGCGACGGCGCGTCCTCCTCGGGCAACATCGACATCGAGGGCGTGGGCAGCCTGCTGATCGTCGGCACGGTGCTGAATGTCGGCGGCGTGGCTGGCGGCAAGGGCGTGATCACCGTCGGCGTCGGCGCCGAGTTGAAGGTCGGCGCGACCATCGTGACCGGCGTCAACGGCATCCTGAACAACCTCGGCGGCACGATCGATC
>SHWL01000139.1 GCA_009693865.1 Acetobacteraceae bacterium
CGAGCACTGCACCTTCCCCGCAGTGAGCACCATGGCATGCTCGGCACCAGTCGGACGTTCAGGCCTGCCGCACATGCCAAAAACCGGAGGTGGATAAAGCAACCCTCGTTACGAATGCCGGGCGACAACTATCTTGACACTCACCGGGGGGAAGCACGGCGTCGCCGGTGAAGGGAAATATTATTTACCCGGGTTGATATATGTTTTGAGTTCAATTATCGTGATCCCGCGTAAAATTCGGCGCGGCCAACCTTGAATGCGCGGAACCGGAAAGACCTGACAACGACAACTCAGACCACGAGCATTCCACCTCAATTCGAAATTTAGGGAACGGACGCTGGTCTCAATAGGAAGGAGTTACGACTTTGGCTCGAACAAAAAGTTTGAGTAAGCAGATCCGCGAAGCCCGGGATGTTAAAGGCTTCACGGTCGCCCAACTGGCTGAGCGGCTGGGTGTCTCCCAGGTTTCGATCTACTACTGGGAAAGCGGCAGAGTTCGCCCGCGCGACACAAATCTCACCGCGCTGTGTAAAGCGCTTAAGATGCCAATAAGGGAAACGATGGCCCTGACAGGGCGATAATCGCGAGGGCGTTCAGCGCGGGACGCTCAGCCAGCGGCACAAGGCTCTCCCATCATGGTCCTCCCCCGACTTGATCGGGGGACTGGCCGGGGCACCCATGCCAGCACCGCGCGGCAATGGATCGCCCGGACAGGCGGGAACATGATGGGGGAGGGGCCGTGTGAGACTGGCCTCACACGGGCCTGCCACACGGCGGCCTCACCAGCGCGAGGCCGCCGTATCGTCGGCCTCCCGGGCTTCCACCCAGGCACCCTCGCCATCCGGAAACTCCTCGCGCTTCCAGAATGGCGCCTTGGTCTTCAGCCAATCGATCAGAAACGCGGTTGAGTCCAACGCGGCCTGCCGATGCGAGGCAGCCGTCAGAACAAGCACAATATTCTCCCCCGGAAGCATTCGCCCCACCCGGTGGATCACCGTGCAACCCAAAAGGCCCCAGCGGCGTTCGGCTTCCTCGACGATACGGCCAACCGCTCGTAGCGTCATCGCCGGATAATGCTCCAGTGTCAGCGCCTGAATGGCGCGCGCGGGTGCGTCACGCGGTTTGTCGTCGCGCACGATTCCGACAAAACACCCCACCCCGCCAATGTCAGTCCGTCCGGCTGTCAGGCGGGAGATCTCCGCCGCGATATCGAAATTCCCGGTCTGAACGCTGATTTTCGCCATCCTGGCCTCCCATCAACCACCGGTGACCGGTGGGAAGAATGCCACCTCGTCGCCCGCCTGGAGTACCGTCGCGGGATCCGCGAATTCCTGGTTGACGGCGCACCGCACCGTCTTCCGGTCCTTGAACGCCGCGGCGTGGCGCTGGTCCAGGCCAGATAAATACACCACCAGCTCCGCCACCGTCGTCACCCCCTCTGGCAGCTCGAGGATTTCCTCGGCCACGCCGACCCGCTCCCGCAGCCAGGCAAAATACAGGATGGTCAGGGGTTCTCGCATGGAAGCGGTATCACTCATCACTTGGGAGTGGGGATGGTCTCGATGCGTCCGTCGGGATGGATGACGGTACTGGTGCCGTTGCCGTTCGGAACAATGATCCGCCGGTCCGTCTGTGGCTGGCTCGGCGCCGCCGGGGTCGGGACAGGATAACTCCCCCGGCGAGCGTCCGTTGGCGCGCCTCGCGGCGGGTCTCCCGGAATCCCATAGGGAAGCGGCGCCAGCAACGGGTTGCCCGCGCGGTCCAGCGGAGACCCTCTTACAGGCGCGGCCGACTGCGAGCCCATCGGGGTCGGCCGTTCCAGGTCTCGCAGCGTTCTCGGTGGCGGCAACGGTCCCGGCCAAATGTCGCCAGGCTCGGTGGTCAGCGGGGTCACAGCCACGCCGTACCCCATGACGCGGCTCATGTTGACGCTGTTCGTGATTGGCAAATTCGGGTTGGTGCCGGTGGAGAACGGGGGGGCCGACCAAGTATTATAGCCGCAGCCACCGAGCATCGTCATCAGGCTCAACAGGGCGATACGCCGCATCAGGACAGGCTCCAAAAAAAACACCCGCGAAAAAAGCGAGCGCCGGGGTGACTGTGCCTCGGGATCGCTTTCTTCTCAAGAACCTGGTCAAACACTGGTAACGACGCGGGTTCTGATCCAGATGGCGATGGCCTCAGGCTGGTTCAATGGTAACAGAACCCGCGAACCAATATCAGGGGTAGAATCGGTCGCCACCGCTACTACTCCAGGTTCGTGATCCCAAAGCGGGGGCTTACCCAAAATGGGGCGCCAGACCTCCAGCTTGGGACCAGGATGAGATTTGAAGCCCTCGACGAGGACAAGATCGACCGGAACCATGCGCGCCAGTAAGTCCGCCAGACCCGGCTCCGGTCCCTCGATCTCATGCAGCAAAGCCCAACGGCGAGAGGATACGACAAGAACCTCACGGGCGCCCGCGACGCGGTGCCGGTGACTGTCCTTGCCAGGTTGATCCATATCGAAGCCATGATGCGCGTGCTTGATCGTCGAGACGGTCATGCCACACGCGCGCAGCAAAGGCAGCAGCGCGACCGTCAGGGTCGTCTTGCCGCTGCCGGACCATCCGACGATTCCCAGAACGTTCAATACGAGGCCTTCAACCGGGAGGGCGCGGCAGCGGACCGCGCCTCGCCGTTCCATCCCTTGGCGGCGCCGAAGCATGGCGTACGCCAGCCGTCAGGTAATCCCATCCGGTCACCAGCGTCAGCACCGCGGCCACCCACAACATCGCTTCGCCGATCAGCGACACCGGCAAAAACGAAAAATGCAGCACCTGCGCCGATGTGTCGCCCGCGAGCAATGTGCCAAGCGCGCCCATTTGAAATCCGGTCTTCCATTTTGCCAGGCTTGTCACCGGCAGCCCAATTCGAATGCCCGCCAGATATTCCCGCAGCCCGCTGACCAGGATTTCCCGCAGCATGATAACGATCGCGGGATAAAGACCGAAGGCGGACAGGCGACCCATCCCCACCAGCATCATCAATGCCGCGCAGACCAGCAACTTATCCGCGATCGGATCGAGCATCCGTCCAAGATCGGATTGCTGCCGCCGAGCCCGGGCCACTTTGCCATCGAAATAGTCCGTGATGGCGGCGGCACTGAACAGCGCGCAGGCGATAAGGTCTGTCGCAGGGTAGCGAAGCGCCACCAATCCGACCAGCAGCGGAATCGCCGCGATCCGGGACAAAGTAAGAAGGTTGGGAAGATCGGTCAGCATGCCCGGATGAGTTTAGCTCATTTGCCGTCCGGCGGAAATCACCGTGACCCGTTAACCGAGGGCATTCAGCCCTGTCGGCATCCCTATTGACCCGCCGCGTTTAACCAAGGATCGGCCGCCCATAACGCCGTCAGCTCAGCACGCTCCTTTTCGACCTGGGCCGTCCATGCCTGTCCATCGGTCCAGGCCGCGAGCAAACCCATTGCTTCCGCCTGTTCGACGAATGCGGGATCGGCCACGACCGAACGCAATGCGGCGATCAATGGTTCCGTGACCTCCCGCAGGGTGTCCACCGGTACCGCGATCCCGCGGCGGATCCAGGCGGCAAGTGGCACCCCCGCCTCGCTCAGGACCGGCATGTCCGGAAGAATCCCGGTCCTCTTGCGCGCGGCGATGCCAAGTCCGACCAACTTTTCTTCGTGCAACGCGGCGATCACGTCGGACAGGCCAAGCGCGGCGGCCGTCACGTTGCCTCCCAGCAAAGCCTGGCGCGCGGCTGGGGCCGAGGGAAACGCGATGATGTTCAGACGCGTCTGGGTCATGGCCTGCAATCGCAGTGCCGCGAGGTGCGGCGGACTGCCTGGCGGCGGCGTGCCCAACGGCAGTCCACCCGAGTCCTGGCTTGCCCGCTGAATGATATCGCGGACTGATTCCAACGGATCGGCGGCCGAGGCGACGAAGGCGATCGGCTCCCGCTCGACGGAACCGAGCAGTGTCAGCCGCGACGGCAATCCAGGATCGGCCCGGTCCACCGCCCGCGCCGGCAGTACAGGGGTCGCGACCCATCCGACGGTCGAGCCAGACGGCGGCGCGTCGGCCAGGGCGTTCAGAGCCGTCCGCCCCCCATCGCCCGGCACATTCCGTACCTGAATTTCCGGTCCATGCAGCGCGCCTTCCAGGAAACGGCTGAACGACCGGGCGATATCATCGCCGTTCGATCCGGGCGGCGCGCCCGTTATCATGGTGATGAATCGCCTGGCCATCGCCGGCCGGACTGCGATCCCAACCGCGCCGAACCCGCTCAGAACTGTGCGCCGGGTAATCAAGGTTGCGGCGCTGCGCCCGGCTCCGGCACCACGACCGCGGCCGTGTCACGCCGCAGGCGATTCTCCCCCAGGAACAGCAGAATCGGCGCCGCGATGAAGATCGAGGATGACGTTCCAACTATGATCCCGAACAGCATCACCCACGCGAAGCCCGAGATCGACGCGCCACCGAACAACGCCAGCGGAAGGCTGGCCAGGAAGACCGTCATCGAAGTGCCAAGCGTGCGGTTCAGCGTTTCATTGATCGAAAGATCGATCAAATCGCGCAACGGCATTGTTTTGTATCTTCGCAGGTTTTCCCGGACCCGATCGTAAACGACCACTTTGTCGTTCGTGGAATACCCAAGCACCGTCAGGATCGCCGCGACCATCACGAGATCGAACTCAATCCGCGTGATGGCCAGAAAACCAATCGCCTTGGTGATATCCAGAATGAGCGTCACCACGGCGCCCACGGCGAACTGCCATTCGAACCGGAACCAGATATAGGCCAAAATCATGAGCAAGCTGGTCCCAAGCGCCAGAAGCCCGTGACGAAATAACTCGGAGGAGACACTGGCGCCCACCGCGTCGGTCCGGACAATCCTCGCGCCCGGAATGGATTTTTCCAGCGCCGTCCGGACCCGCGTGACCGCGACCTGCGTCCCCGCCTCGGTCGCCTGGGTGGGCAGCCGGATCAGGACCGTGGAATCGTCGCCGAAGCGCTGCACGCCATGATCGGGAACATGCTCGCTGGACAGGGTCTGACGGATTTTCTGGAAGTCCGCCGGCCCATCGGTCCGCACCTCCATCACGATACCGCCGGAGAAATCGATACCCAGGTTCAGACCGGGATGGAAAAACAGCACCACCGAGACGGTCGAGAGGAACGCCGACACGACAAGACCGGCGATACGCCCCTTCATGAACTTGAAGGTCGTATCGTCGGGAGCGAGGCGCATCCTGGGTTTGATGAACATGTGGCGTCCTCAGACCGGAAGCAGCCGGGGACGGACCGCGATATACCACTGAGATACCAGCAGCCGGGTCAGCAACCAGGCGGTGAACATCGAAGTCGCGATGCCGATCGTGATGGTGACGGCGAAACCCTTCACCGGTCCCGATCCGAATGCGAACAGCATCACGTGGGACAGAAACGTCGCCGCGTTCGAGTCGAAGATCGTCGCGTACGCGCGCTGGAACCCGTGCTCCAGCGCGGCCAGCGGCGGCCGTCCGCGCTTCTGTTCTTCCCGGATGCGTTCGTTGATCAGGATATTGGCGTCGACCGCGATCCCAAGCGTCAGCAATATCCCGGCCATGCCTGGCAGGGTCAGCGTCGCCTCCAGCAACGACATCAATGCCAGCATCAGCACCAGGTTGACGATAAGGCAGAAATTCGCGAACCAGCCGAACAGCCCATAAAAAAACGCCATGAAGGCGATCACCAGCAGGAATCCGGCGACGAGCGATATCGCGCCAGCCCGAATGCTGTCCGCGCCAAGCTCCGGTCCGATCGTGCGCTCTTCCACGACCGTCAGCGGCGCGGGCAAAGCGCCCGCGCGCAACAGAACCGCCAGCTCGTTGGCACTCGCCGCGGAGAAGCCGCCACTGATCTGACCGGACCCGCCAGTGATCGGCTCGCGGATCGACGGCGCCGAGATCACCTTGTCGTCCAGTACGATCGCGAAACGATGATTGACATTGGCGCGCGTGATGTCGGCGAAGCGGCGGCCGCCATTCGAATTGAACTTGAAGTTCACCACCCATTCGCCGGTCTGACTGTTGGTGCCGGCTCGGGCGTCGGTCAGATCGCCGCCATCCACGTCGACCCGCTTGCGGACCGCGATCCTGCCGCCCCGCTCCTCCTGCATTTGCAGGAACTCCACGCCTGGCGGCGGTGGCGCGCCAGGGCTCGTGTTCGCCGCTTCCTCCACCAAACGGAACGTCATGTGGGCGGTCTTACCCAGTAATTGCTTGATCCGGTTGGGATCTTCGATGCCGGGCAGCTGCACCACGATACGATTATCGCCCTGCTGCGTGATCTGCGGGTCGACCACACCGGTCTCGTCGATTCGGCGACGGACGATCTCGATCGATTGTTGCACCGCCGCGGCTGAGCGCGCGTGCAGCGCGACCGGCGACAGGGTCAGGGTGATTGAACCATCCGGCTGGGTCACGATGTCCAGATCCGCCGCGTTGTTCGGCCCCTCCCGTTGTACCAACGGCCGGAGCGCGGCCAGCGCCGCCTCGCTTTTCGCCGCGTCCCGCAGGCGCAGCACGACGCGCTTCTGATCCGGCTGAGCTTCAAGAGTTTGATAGAAGATCGAGCCCGGCCGCAGGGCCTGCCGCACGGCGTCCACGAGACTGTCCAGCCGTTCCTTGATGACGGCCTTCATATCGACCTCCATCAGCAGGTAACTGCCGCCCTTGAGGTCGAGCCCGAGATGCACCGTGGGCCATGGAATTCCGGCCACCGGCGCCGGTATCACGTTTGGCAGGCTGAGCAACAGCCCGAGCAAACAGACGCCAAGGATGGCGGCGGCCTTCAGGCGGCTGAAATACATCATGGTATCGTGTCGCCGGCTCCCGTTATCGCGCGCCCCTATGCGCCACGCGGTTCGGGGTTGTCCAGAGGGAAGCCAATGGTTCGGGGCATGGCCTGGCGTTCCCCGCCACGCCTCATGGAAAGAGCGTTGCAGGCCCCTGGGCGGGAACCTCCAGATGTTCGATCGCCTGGCCGGTTTCCGCGGCGATCATGTCCGCGACGAAACGGCGATGACAGTGGAGGTGATTGCGCTCGAAACACAGCAGGCAGCATCGTCCGTCCACCGCGAGGCCTTGCGCCTCCGCCAGCGCCACCGTGGCGTCGTGGGTCTCCATGTGGGCGCGGAAAATCGGCTCCATCCGTTCCGGGTGGCCCGCCCGGACGGCATCGCGTCCCGGTTTGGGTGTTCCGAGGCGCTGAAGGTGGACGTAGCGGATCCCCACCTCCTCCAACCCTGCCGCCAATTGGCGCTTCGAAAAACCAGGTTTTCGCGATGCGGCCACAGCGCGGATGTCGATCAGCAGATCGACCCGCGCTTCCTTCAACGTGCTCAGCACGCCACCGATCGCGCAGCCCTCATAACCGATGGTCAGAAGGGTGGGCGGCGGCATCCCGGTCAGCCGTGCGCCAGCCAGTCTTCGATCAACCGCCGTGCAATGCTGTCGGCGCGCGGTAACTGAAATCCGTGTTGGTCGCAGTGGACCATCTGGTCGCGGGTAAACCAGCGGGCGTCCTTCAACTCCTCTGGATCGATGGTGATCTCTTCGGTCAGGCCCTCGGCGTAAAACCCGAGCATGATGTTGCCGGGGAACGGCCATGGCTGGCTGGAGTGGTAGTGGACATCGCCGCAGGTGACGCCCACCTCCTCCAGCACTTCGCGGCGGACGGCTTCTTCCAGTGTTTCGCCGGGTTCGACGAAGCCCGCCAGTGTCGAATACATCGTGGCGCGAGGAAAGCGCGTGGAATGGCCGAGCAAGGCGCGGTCGCCATTGTGCACCAGCATGATGACGGCGGGATCGGTGCGCGGGAAATGCTGCGCCTCGCACGCGATACATTGCATCATGTGGCCAGACGATTTGATCGCGCAGACACTGCCGCAAACGCCACAGAACCGGTGCCGCGCGCGCCAGTGCATCAGGCCCCTCGCATGGGCCAGCACGGACGCCTCCGGCTTCGGCACGCCCCAGCCGACCGAGCGAAGATCGACAAACGCGCCGAGAGAGTCCGGCAGCAACGGCACCGGATCCTCGGCGGCGCTGATATCGATGGCGAACACCGCCTTGTCCTCAAGCAGGCCCAGAAACGCCCAGGGTCCGTCGCTCATGCGCAATTTGGCCGCCGTCTCACCCGAAATGTACACCGCTTCCGGGGCACCGGCGTCCATGCCGGTCACGAGGTTGCGGTTGCGCCAGACCGGGACGAACAGGCTTTCCGGGTTTCGCAGTTGCTCCTCGATCCACGCGTGATCCTCCCGCCGCGTGCCGATCCGGTCGAGCGGCGATAAGGAATAAACGTTGGGGCGGCTGGCCAGGATCAGGGTCACGCGTTGCACTCACATCTGACGGTCCACGGAGAGAGCCGGACCGTGCCACGGGCGGCGGCTTGGGGCAACCGAGCGGTGGGAAAACACCGCCTTCGCCGATCAGGTAGAGGAGTCCACGGTTGTTTCTCGACCTGGCGCGGAATTTTGACCGCGACCACCCCAGGCGATCATCGTGATGGCCGCTACCGGAGTGGTAAAGACCGTCGGCACCCCATATCGCACCGGTGGTCGCCCGCTCGATCGCATCACCGCGGAGACAATGCCCTGACGACCCCAGACCCCGGCCAAATCGCTGCTATCGGCGCGTTACGGCTCTTGCTGCCATTCCTCCTTCCATATCGGGTCCGCGCGGCTTGTGCCGCCTGCGCCCTGCTGGCCGCGGCCGGGCTGCTCCTGGGCGTTGGTCAAGGGTTACGCACACTGATCGATTCCGGCTTTGGCGGCGGCCCAGAGTCCCTCGACCAGGCGGCCGCCGCGATGTTCGCGATCGTCGCTGGTCTCGCAATTACCACGTCCGCCCGATTTTACCTCGTTTCCTGGCTTGGCGAGCGGGTCGCGGGCGATCTGCGCCGCGCTGCGTTCGAGCATGTGGTCAAATTGTCGCCCGCGTTCTTCGAAACCATGAGGACCGGCGACATTCTGTCCCGCATGACCGCCGATATCGCCGTGTTGCAGGCGCTGGTGGGATCGGCGATTTCCCAGGGACTGCGGCAAATGCTGCTGCTGGCGGGCGCCTTCTTCATGTTGGTGGCGACGAGCCCGAAACTCGCCGGCATCGTCGCCGCCGTCGTGCCCTTCGTGGTCGGACCGTTGATCCTGGCCGGCCGGCGGGAAAAGCGGCTATCGCGCGAAGCCCAGGACCGCGTCGCCGATCTGGCGGCATCGGCCGAGGAAACGATCAATGGTCTGCGCACCGTGCAGGCCTTCACCCGTGAGACGCTGGAACGCGAGCGCTTCGCGACCGGGATCGAGCGCGCCGTCGCCGCCGCGCTCCGCCGCGTCACCACTCGGGCAGTTTTAATTCTGGGCGTCATTCTGCTGGGGTTCGGCGCGATAACCTTCAGTCTCTGGGTTGGTGGCCGCGATGTCGTCGCGGGCCACATGAGCGGCGGTCAATTATCGTCCTTTGTGTTCTATGCGGTGGTGCTGGCGACCTCGGGCGCATCGATGAGTGAATTATGGGGTGACCTGCGCCGGGCGGCGGGTGCCGCGGACCGGCTGTTGGAACTGCTTGGTGTGCGTCCGGAAATCGTGACACCGGACCATCCCTCGCGGTTTCCCGAGCCCGCCCGCGGGCGGATCGAGTTCCGCGATGTCACCTTCACTTACCCCAGCCGGCCCGGTCAGCCCGCACTGGACCGGTTTTCTTTGGCGATCGAACCGGGAGAGACCGTGGCGCTTGTCGGCCCCTCCGGAGCGGGCAAGACGACGGTGCTGGACCTGCTGTTGCGCTTCCGCGATCCCCAGCGAGGCGCGATGTTCCTCGACGGGGTCGATATTTCGAAAGCCGATCCCGCCGCGTTGCGGGCGCGGATCGGTCTTGTCCCGCAAGACCCGGTGATTTTCAGCGGCGATGCCTGGGAGAATATCGGCTATGGCCGCCCTGGAGCGACCCAGGCCGATATTCGCGCCGCCGCGCAAGCCGCCTCGGCCGCGGGGTTCTTGGATGAGTTGCCTCAAGGATTCGCGACGTATCTGGGCGCGAAGGGGGTGACATTGTCGGGCGGGCAACGCCAACGCATCGCCATCGCGCGAGCGGTGTTGCGCGATCCGGCGGTGCTGCTGCTGGATGAGGCGACAAGCGCGCTCGATGCCACATCGGAACAGGCGGTGCAGCGGGCGCTCGCGGCGCTGGCGCAAGGGAGAACGTCGGTCGTGGTGGCGCATCGGCTGGCGACAGTGAGGCGGGCGGACCGGATCGTGGTTTTGGATCGGGGGCGGATCGTTGCGATGGGGACGCATGAGGCGCTCGTTCGGGAAGGCGGGCTTTACGCGACACTGGCGTCGTTGCAGTTCACGGATGATGGGGCGGGGGTAGTGGGGCGGTAGCGCGTGCGTCCTCAACCAGTATCGATTCCTTGCTCTACCGTCGGTTCCTTGACGGATGACACCTGATCGGCAATCCGAGTGTTCATCGTCTTGCTGTTCTGCCTTATTATACCATTGATGCGTTATGCCCCTGTGGCATCAATGATTGCCTTCCCGTAGGCCAGATAATAGACGCGGGAGATCTGGGTGAACGGTTGTCTGAATTTCGTAAATGTAAGGCAAATCTCGCACGTGATGTACCAGATTCACTGCACAGCGGACCGGGTACCACCTGCTCGTGGCTCCGCGACACGCACCAGAGGCACGTTCCGAAGGCTTTTAGATCGAGAAGATATCAATGACATACTTGTCAGATACGTGGTCAATCCTCTCGCGTCAAATTGGAAATGGCATCGGCGCTGAAACCGGATATATAACCACCTAGCAGCCTGTCGGACTGAGTTTTTCGACCGCCGGGCAATGTGGTTCTGGAGCCGCGTTTCCCGCCGTTGTCATCCGCTGGCGACCGTCCGCGCCGTTACGCACGTCGCCACGGCCGTCACATCGAGCCTCTGAGACATCGGAATCGATGCGAAAATGACGCATGCCGCCTCATGCCTGGGGGCAAAGGACGAACAAGCGCTTCATGTTCCAGGCCATGGTCACAAGACTCCATTCACCGCGAACCTTGTCGATCCCGCGCAACAGGAACTGCCGGAAACCCATCACGGACTTGATGATGCCGAACACTGGTTCGGGGATCTGTTTGCGTAATGCATAAAGATCCCGGCCCGCGCGCGTCTTCAGCCGATGCGCCATCGCTTCCACCGGTGTTGGGTTCTCCGGCGGTGCCGGATCCCGGCCGAAACGTTCACCCAATGGCGGATGGTGCGGCTGGCGTCCTGACGCGATCATCGGCTCGATATCGGCGGCCTCGCACGCATCCACGTTCGCCGCGCTGAAGTATCCAGTATCCGCCAGCAGCGTGTCCACGTCTCCCAGTTCATCGGGAAGCGCATCGATCCCGTCCAGAATGGGTTCGATTTGCTGTTTGCCGTTGCACGCCTGTGTCACCGTGATGGCAACCACCAGCAGACTGCCCGCCGCCACCGCCGCCTGGGCGTTGTGGCATTGCTCGAAACCACCGCCGGGCATTGGCATAATGCGTGACTCTTCATCGGTCAGATTGATTTGATCCTTGGGCAGCGGACCTTCCACCGGAGGTTGGGGTGGTTTGCCACGAGGCTTTTTGCCGGTGGCCGCGGTCTTTGCCTCACGAGCCGCCAGCTTTGCTTCGTGCTCCACCAGCTCCCGCTCGTAACGAGCCTTCGCGCGGGCCTCGATCTTCGCTCGCGCCACGGCGAGTTTTTTCAACCGGTCCTCACGCCGCGCCAGTTCTTCCGGGATCGACATCCCGTCAGGAATATCCGTCTGGTCCGCCGTTTCGGCTTTCTTCAGCAGGTCCGCGACTTCGGCCTTCAATTGTGCCTCGATCTTTCCCGCGTGCTCGTACGATAACGCACTGTGGCGGCTGGCATTGGCGTGAATCTTGGTTCCGTCCAGCGCCACAGTGCCCATTTTCAGCACGCCCATCTCACGCGCCAATGGCAGGACTTTGACGAACAGGCCCTCAATGTCTTTCAGGAACCGCCGCCGGAACGCCGCGATTGTGTCGTGGTCCGGATGATCGTTCGCCGCGATGAAGCGGAACGCCACGGAGTCATATGTGGCTCGTTCCAGCTTGCCGCTGGAAAACACGCCGGTCGTATAGCCGTAGACCAGAAGGCCCGGCAGCGGCGCCGGGTGGTAAGAGGCTGAGCCGGTGCCGCGATAGCTCCTGCTCATCGCGCTCAGGTCGAGGCCCTCGATCACTTCCACGACGAAGCGGGCCAGATGCCGTTCCGGCAGCCATTCGTCGATCGACGGAGGCAGCCGGTCAGACGGTCGGTTGGGCGGAAGTTGGCCATATCGGAAGGGTCCAGAGGCAGGCGCGAATCGATGTCACGATTCTAACGGGACCCCATTCAGGTAGCCAGGCCCTAAGTCCGACAGGCTGCTAGG
>SHWL01000140.1 GCA_009693865.1 Acetobacteraceae bacterium
CTTTCCGGCGTTCATGAGTGAGCCCTCCCCGGACAAGGGTCGGGCAAACCGCCACCAACTTCAAACCGACACCACCCAAAATCGTCGAAAAACCGTTATAGGTCAGACACTTCGGAACGGTTCGTTCGGAAAACTCCGGACAGTAGTGCAGATAACGTTGTAAACCACTCAGCTCCAGATCCTCATTCTGTGCGACGAACCCGCCGCGATCGGGTCGCGGCTTCAAGAACGCTGAACCTCCGGCGCAATTCGGCGAAGTAACGTGGTGGCAAAAATCCATAGGCGACCGAACCGTCGTCGCGATCGCCGACCGGGCGCAGATCAGGTCCGGGCCAGTCGAAAAGATTGCTTTCTGAAAGGACGACCCATGAACGAGCCGCATCAAGTCCAAGATGCCGCTTGACGGCTCGCGGGTCAAGATTCCGCGGATCGGCCGCGGCGCTGTCTACGACGCGGGAACTGACGATCACGCGGAGGATCGTCCGCTTATTCGACGTCCCCTGATCCAATAATCGGAAGTAGAGGATGCAGGGCAGCACCACCAGAAAGAAACCGAATACGGCGACGATGTAAACCAAATCCCAAAAATCTTTGGTCATCCAGAAATATTCAACTTTAAAAACATCGCCAAGCCAACTCCAAAACTCCGAGAAAGGGCCGGACCGTTCGAGCGGCACGCGGTTCATAATCGCCCGCATTTCCCGGGTCCGAATCGCTGCCTCCTCTGCCTCGGTCAGGTCGCGGGACCATCGGGCCGAGATCGTGGCACCGCATTTGCGGCACTGCCGGGAGTTCATGCCCAGTTCTGTAAGGCGCTTTGAATAATAGCGTGCCACCTGCTTGTCCTCCACGTTGGCGATGCAGGAATGACGAACGACGAGGCCAGGCTCCGGCCTTGGCAGACTCACGGGGTCCGGTCTTTGATGAGATCGTCAAGATGCGTGTGTCTGGGATCCATCTCGGCGCGGCTGACCGCGTCCACCATTTCCTCAGGTAACTCGCCCGCCGCGAAAACCTGCCGGTCGCGCCGCTTGAGGCGCTGATATTCCGCGGCGGAGATGATCACCGTCCGATCACGGCCGTTGCGAGTGACAATGACAGGCTCGCTAAGGCGACGCCCAAAGATAAACGCTTCGATCGGGCTCCAGCCTCCCCTCGTCATGGTTCGGCTCGACCGGACCATCGGTCGCGGTACAGTACCGCTTCGGATGGTCCGGTCGAGCCGAACCATGACGTGGAAAGGAAGGCGGCGCGACTCGGTAGTCTTTGGCCGTCGCCTAAGGGCCACATCCTGATAGCGGTCAACTTCCTTGCGAAATTCGGTCGAAGACACGCGGCTCATCTCGATGACACTCATATTCCGGATGATCCGGGATACAGCTGAAATCCGGAGAAGCGTCCAGACGCATATAACGCCGACTGTCTATGTTACTCGCGACGCGGTAGGTCCAGGCAGCCCAGGAGGAAACCAACGCCGTGACCGACTCGCCGTTCCGGCGCATGCTCCGCGCCAGCGCGCCGGACTTCTGGCGCCTGTGGTACGTGGGCCTGGTCATCTCCACCGTCCGCTGGCTGGAAACCGTCGCGGTTGGAGTCGTTGTCTACCAACGCACGGAATCCGCGTTCGTGGTCGCCATGATGACCATGCTCCGCGCCCTCCCCATGGCCCTTTTCGGCGCCTTCCTGGGCGCCCTGGCCGAGCGGTTCGACCGGAAATACACCCTGATCGCCGTTGTCATGCTGATGAGCGGCACCTCGACCATCCTCGCCGTCCTCGCCTGGACCGGGCATCTGGAGGTCTGGCACCTCGGGCTTGCCGGCTTCGTCAACGGATGTGGTTGGTCCACCGACAATCCCGTGCGCCGCATGATGATGGGCGAGGTCGTGGGCCGCGAGCACATGGGCACCGCCATGGCGGTGGACGTTGGCGCCGGCAATGCCAGCCGGATGGCTGGCCCAGCGGCTGGCGGGTTCCTGCTGGCGGCGGCAGGCATCGAAGGCGCGTTCCTGTTGAGTGTCCTGATGTATGCCTCTGCCATCGCCGCCACGCTGACAGTGCGGAGCCGCATCCCGCCCGCCGCCGGCTCTGGTGCGGTAGTGGCCCGCATGGCGGAGGGACTGACGTTCGTTCGCGGGGACAAGCGTCTGATCGGCACGCTGGTGGTCACCGTCACCTTCAACGTTTTCGCGTGGCCGTTCACCAGCATGATCCCGGTCATCGGCCGCGACCGGTTGTTTCTGGGGCCGGAAGGCGTCGGCATTCTGACGAGCCTGGAGGGCATCGGCTCCTTCGCGGGGGCAATGCTGCTGGCGGTGTGGCTGACGCCCAAATGGTATGGCCGCGCGTATCTCGGCGGCGTGATCGCTTATATGATCACGTTGATCGTGTTCGCCCTGACCACCGATCCGGTGATCGCTGGCGTCGCGCTATTGCTCACCGGTCTGGGCGGCGCGGGTTTCTCCACCATGCAGGCCACCCTCGTTTACCTCGCGGCCCCCCCGGAAATGCGGTCACGCATCCTGGGTGTGCTGTCGGTTTGTATTGGCACCGGTCCCATCGGTTTCATCTGGCTGGGATGGCTGGCGGACCAGATCGGCGCGCATCACGCGACCGCGGTCACAGGGGCGATCGGGCTGCTGGCGCTGGCCGCGACCTGGCGGTGGTGGCGGACGGTCTGAGACCTGTCCGAAGGGTTCATGCTGGTTCGTTCCCGGCAGGGCTTCACGCCCACTCAATGCCCCGTCAACAACCCGTCCAAAGCCTCCAGCATCGACCGCGCCGAATGGATCCGTTCCAGCGCCAACTCTTCCTCGATCAAATTATCCGCATCCACCTGAGCGTGCGCCTCTTCCGCGTCGCGCAGCCGCTTTTCCGCTTCTTCCCGGTCGAGCTCGTTAATCGGCATCGCCTCGCCCGCCAGCACCGTGCACCGTTCCGGGGTCACCTCCGCGAAGCCGCCCGCGACGAACAGGCTTTCGGTCACGCGCTCGCCCTCATATAGCGACACGACGCCACCCCGCAGCATCACGGTCATCGGCGAATGGCCCTCCAACACGCCCATATCGCCTTCCGAGGCCGGGATCACCACCATGTCCACATCGCGTGACAAAAGCAGCTTCTCCGGGCTGACGATTTCCAGGTTGATGGGCATGGTATCTGCTCTTTCGTCAGAAGTTACGCGTTCGCCCTTAGCCTTTCCGCCTTGGCGACAGCCTCTTCGATGGTGCCAACCATATAGAACGCGGCCTCCGGCAGATGATCGTATTCACCGGCGCAGATCGCCTTGAAACTGCGCACCGTGTCCGCCACGGGGACAAGCGTGCCCGGGAATCCAGTGAACACCTCCGCCACATGGAAGGGCTGCGACAGAAAGCGCTGAATTTTGCGCGCCCGCGCCACGACCAGCTTGTCCTCCTCGGACAATTCATCCATGCCCAGAATGGCGATGATGTCCTGCAACGACTTGTAAGTTTGCAGAATCCGCTGCGTCTCACGCGCCACCTGATAATGCTCTTCCCCAACGATGCGCGGATCGAGCGAGCGCGAGGTCGAGTCCAGCGGGTCCACCGCGGGATAAATCCCGAGTTCCGCGATCTGCCGCGACAACACCGTCGTCGCATCAAGATGCGCGAAGGACGTCGCGGGCGCCGGATCGGTCAGATCGTCGGCGGGCACATAAATCGCCTGCACTGAGGTAATGGAGCCTTTCTTCGTGGAGGTGATCCGCTCCTGCAACGCGCCCATGTCGGTCGCGAGCGTCGGCTGATAACCCACCGCCGAGGGAATACGCCCCAGCAACGCGGACACCTCGGCGCCCGCCTGGGTAAACCGGAAGATGTTGTCCACGAAGAACAACACGTCCTGGCCTTCGTCATCCCTGAAATATTCCGCCATGGTCAGACCGGACAGACCGACGCGCGCGCGAGCGCCGGGCGGCTCGTTCATCTGGCCATACATCAGCGCCACTTTCGAGCCTTCGATGAGGTTGTGGTTCTCATCCATTTTGATGACGCCGGCGTCGATCATTTCGTGATAGAGATCGTTGCCTTCGCGGGTGCGCTCGCCAACGCCCGCGAACACCGACACGCCGCCATGCGCTTTCGCGATGTTGTTGATCAGCTCCTGAATGAGCACCGTCTTGCCCACGCCGGCTCCGCCAAACAGACCGACCTTACCGCCCTTCAAATATGGCGCCAGCAGATCGACGACCTTGATGCCGGTGACAAGAATTTCAGCCGACGTCGCCTGCTCCTCGAAGGTCGGCGCGTCGCGGTGGATCGGCATGTATTTGACCGCGACGACCGGGCCCTTTTCGTCGATCGGCTCGCCGATGACGTTCAGGATGCGGCCCAACGTTCCGGGCCCGACGGGCACCTGAATCGCCGCGCCGGTATCGACCACTTCCTGCCCGCGTACCATGCCGTCGGTGCTGTCCATGGCGATGCAGCGCACGGTGCGCTCACCCAGTTCCTGTGCCACTTCCAGCACCAGAACGCGGTCGCCGATCTTGCAGCGCAGAGCATTTTGGATGAACGGCAGCTCGCCCGGGAATTGCACGTCCACGACGGCGCCCAGTACCTGCGTGACTCGTCCAACGATATTACTGGCCATGGATGCGGTCCTTTTCGTGAGAGATCAGAGCGCTTCGGCGCCCGAAATGATCTCGATCAGTTCGCGTGTGATGTTGGCCTGGCGGGCCCGGTTGTAGTTCAGCGTCAGCCGCTTGATCATGTCGCCGGCGTTGCGCGTCGCGTTGTCCATCGCGGTCATCCGCGCGCCATGCTCGCCCGCGGCGCTTTCCAGCAGCGCGGTATATGTCTGCACGGCCAGCGCCTGAGGCAACAAGCGGGCGAGGATGGTTTCCTCATCGGGCTCGAACTCCGGCAGCGCGGTGGTTTCATCGTTGCCTGCCGCGTCCTTCACCGGCGGCGCGGGTATCAATTGCTGCTCCGTCACGATCTGAGCGATCACCGACTGGAACCGGTTATAGATCAGCGTCGCGACATCGAATTCGCCCGCGTCAAGCATCGCCGTGACGCGCTTCGCCAATCCCTCGGCATCGCCATAATCGATCCGGCGTTTGCCCGCGTATGAGATATCGCCGACGATCCGGGAGGCAAGTTCCCGGCGCAGATAATCGCGCCCCTTCCGCCCGACCGCGAGAATTTTGACGGTCTTGCCTTGCGCTTCCAGCGTCCGCGCACGCGTCCGCGCCGCGCGGCCAATGCTGGAATTGAACGCCCCGGCCAAACCGCGATCGGCGGTGACGACAATCAGCAGATGCACCTGATCCTTGCCTGTTCCCGCCAGCATCGCCGGCGCATTGGGCGACTCCGCGACCGAGGCGGCGAGCGTGTTCAGTATCCGCCCCATGCGGATCGCGTAAGGACGCGCCGCTTCGGCCTGTTGCTGCGCGCGCCGCAACTTCGACGCCGCTACCATCTTCATCGCGGAGGTGATCTTCTGCGTCGACTTGACGCTGTTGATCCGCATCCGCAGTGCCTTCAAACTGGGCATCGGATGCGTCCCCTAGACGAACGACTTCGAGAAATTATCCAGGAAAGCGATCAGCTTTTTCTCGGTCTCCGGCTTCAGATCGGAATCGATCCGGATCGCGTCCATGATCGAGGGATCCTTCGACTTCAACTCGGTGATGAGCCCCGATTCAAACGCGCCGATGCGCGCAATCTCGAATTTATCGAGGTACCCGCGCACGCCCGCGAAGATCGCGACCACCTGTTCCTCGATCGGCATCGGGCGGTACTGCGGCTGCTTCAGCAGTTCCGTCAGACGGGAGCCGCGCGCCAGCAACTGCTGGGTCGACGCATCGAGGTCGGACGCGAACTGCGCGAAGGCCGCCATTTCGCGATACTGCGCCAGTTCCAGCTTGATGCTGCCGGCGACCCGTTTCATCGCCCGGATCTGCGCCGCGGATCCCACGCGCGAGACCGACAGACCGACGTTGACAGCGGGACGAATGCCGCGGAAGAACAGTTCCGTCTCCAGAAAGATCTGGCCGTCGGTGATCGAGATGACGTTGGTCGGGATATACGCGGAAACGTCGCCCGCCTGCGTCTCGATCACCGGCAACGCGGTCAACGATCCAGCGCCGAAGTCGTCGTTCATCTTCGCGGCGCGTTCCAGCAGGCGCGAATGCAGATAGAACACGTCGCCCGGATAAGCTTCCCGGCCGGGCGGACGGCGCAGCAGCAACGACATTTGCCGGTACGCCACAGCCTGCTTCGACAAATCGTCGTAGCAGATGACCGCATGCTTGCCGTTATCTCGAAAATACTCGCCCATGGTGCAGCCGGTATAAGGTGCCAGGAACTGCATCGGCGCCGGATCGGACGCGGTCGCCGCGACAACGATGGAATATTCCATCGCGCCGTTTTCTTCGAGTTCCCGTACCAACTGCGCGACGGTGGAGCGTTTCTGCCCGATCGCGACATAAATGCAATAAAGCTTCTTCGATTCGTCAGAGCCCGCGTTCACGGTCTTTTGATTCAGGATCGTGTCGATGATGACGGCGGTCTTGCCGGTCTGACGATCGCCGATGATTAGCTCGCGCTGACCGCGGCCGATCGGGATCAACGCGTCGATGGCCTTCAGTCCGGTCTGCATCGGCTCATGCACCGATTTGCGAGGGATGATGCCGGGGGCCTTCACCTCCACGCGCATGCGCGTGACATTGGTCAGCGGCCCTTTGCCGTCGATCGGATTGCCCAGCCCGTCGACCACGCGGCCAAGCAGCCCCATGCCCGCCGGTACGTCCACGATCGAGCCGGTGCGCGACACGGTGTCGCCCTCACGGATCGCGCGGTCATCGCCGAAAATCACGACGCCAACGTTGTCGGTTTCCAGGTTCAGCGCCATGCCGCGCAGGCCGGCGGTCGGGAACTCGACCATCTCCCCGGCCATGACGTTCTGCAAGCCGAACACTCGGGCGATACCGTCCCCGACGGACAGCACCTGTCCGGTTTCGGCGACGTTGGCCTCGGTGTCGAACGCGGCGATCTGTTTCTTCAGAATCTCCGAGATCTCGGCGGGACGGATCTCCATATCAAGCGGCTCCCTTCATGGCGTACTGCAGGCGCTGCAGCCGGGATTTGAGACTGGTATCGTAAAGGCGGGCACCGATCCGGACGACCAGGCCGCCAAGCAAATCCGGTTGGATCTGCTCCTGTATATTGACGTTGCCGTAGCCGGCTTCGATCAGCCGGGCGCGCAATTGTTGGCGTTGCAAATCGTTCAACGGTTGGGCGGACAGCACCTGCGCGGTGATGATCCCGCGGCGGTCGGCCACCAGGGTCGAAAACGCCGTCACGATCTCCCGCAATGCCCGCAAGCGGCGATTGGTGGAGATGACGCCGACGAAGTCGCGGACCTGTTTGCCGAACCCCTGCTGCTCCAGCACCGCCAGCGCGGCTTTGGTGCCCAGGGTGACATCGATCAGGGGGGATTCGATGAGACGGCGGAAATCCGCGCTATCGTCGATCAGTTGTCCAAGGGATTCCATCTCGGAGACGACGGCGTCGAGGGCGCCGGAGTCGTCGGCGTGCGCGTAAAGCGCGGCGGCATAGCGGTCGGCGAGGCCACCGCCTTTCGCGATCGTCGTAGCTTCAGACGCCACGTGCGTTTCCATCTTTCTGGCCGTGCGCCCAGGGTGTACAAACCAAGGCGCGGGCATGAACGGGATCAGCCGGCCCGTACCGGCCGCGACCCTCTAGCAGCGGTTCAGCCCATGCGCAACACGGGGGCAGGCGGAACAGGCCGCGTTTCAGGCGGCGATTTGGGTTTGCCAGACGGAAAATCAGACCGGTCAGCGACACTCTCTGGCGGCCTGGCCACTGATCCTGGCAGCGGAACGCGCCAGCTTGCGCTTGCTTCTGCTGTCCGCCGGGGCACTGGGGGTTGGTTTCAACGTGAAGATGTCGGCCGCGCTGCTTGTCTTGCCGGGGTTCATCGCACTCTACGCGTTCTCCGCCCCGGCGGCCTGGAGTCGGCGCATCCGTCACCTCGCCGCCGCCGCGGTCGTGTTGACCGGCATCGGTCTGTCCTGGCCACTGGTCCTCGAACTCACGCCGGCCGGGCAACGTCCTTATGTGGACAGCACCATCGGCAATTCGGTGCTGGAACTGGCGATCGGCCACAACGCCCTCGATCGGTTCATCCGTCCGGACTGGTTGTCGATCGCGGCGCCGCCGGTGCCCCAGGCCAATGGCCCGCCCGGTTCGGCGATCGGCGGCCAGATTGCCTGGCTGGCACCGCTTGCCCTGACCGGACTTTGGCTCGCGCGACGGCGGCGGGACGCGTGGCTCTGGAGCGGTTGGGCCTTGGTCCGCGGCATTGTCTTCAGCACGGCGGGCGGGATTTTCCTGCCATATTATGTCGCCGTGATGAGCCCTCCGCTGGCCGCCCTGGCCGCCTTCGGCGTGGTTTCCCTTCGGCTTCCGAAGTATCGGCGCCGTACTGGCGCTGTCCGCGGCATGGCAAACCTACATCGTGTGGGGTGAGAGTTGGGACGATCGCTCGTTGTGGCGCCTCTGGTTCATCGCGATCCCGATCGGTGCGGCGCTGATCGCCATCGTTCCGCTGCTGACGAGGCGGTCCGCGTTGAGCAAAATGCCCCTCGCCCTGGGCGTCGCCGCGTTGCTCATCGCGCCCCTCGCATGGACCGCCGGAGCCGTCCTGACCCGCGGCAATCCGGTTCGTCCAACCGCGCGACTGACCGAGGCTGGCCTTGCCACACTTGCCGCCGCCCATCCCGCGCCCGCCTGGAACGGTCTCGGCAACCGCGTGCGCCTGGGGGCTTTTCTCGCGGCCAATCGAGGTACGACCCGTTATGCGTTGGCGACGACCAGCATTCTGGAAGCCCCCTACCTGATCATCCGTACCGGCGAGCCCGTCATGGCCCTGGGCGGTTACACCGGCGTCACCCTGGTTCTGCACCCGAAGACCTTGCCCGCCGCACCGCCGCGGGTGAGTGCCGTTACATCCTGATCGGTGGCGCGGCGGCGGCCCCCCATTCCACGTGGAACAGATCCATTCACGCTGCGCCGCGCGGCCTATATCAATGGTCTGGCACTCTATGATCTCGCACCCGGTTGATGACGTTCCCTGGTCCCCGGCCGAGGTTTTGAAACTGTTGCGGTCTCGGTTCGATACGGACCCTGGCGGCCGGAGAAACCATTCATGACGGCGAACGTCGCCCGGACCGACACGCTTTCTCCGGCCGAACGCTCGGCCCGAATGGCACTGATCCGCGACCGCGACACGAAGCCTGAGTGGCGCGTGCGGCGATATCTGCACGCCGCTGGATTGCGCTATCGTCTGCACCGCCATGTGGCAGCGGCGCGGCCCGACCTGGTGTTTCCCGCCCAGAAGACAGTGGTGTTCGTCCATGGCTGTATCTGGCACCGGCATCCCGATCCCGCCTGCCCGCTGACCCGCACACCAAAGAGCCGGGTCGAATTCTGGACCACGAAATTCGCCGGGAACGTGGCCCGCGACCGGCGGCAACAAGCCGCGTTGCAGGCGGCGGGATGGCGCGTGCTCGTGATCTGGGAATGCGAGACCACGAAGCCCGAGCGGCTGGCAACCCTGGTGGGAGCGTTGAAAGCCAGCACCACTCGTCAGTATGGGCCGTAACAGGTTGACGCCTGTCCGAACGGAGGAGAGCGAGGGTGGTACGTCAAACTTCAGGTGCGGTGGTATTTTATTCCTGATACGTAACGTGTACCGCGGGTCTCAGACCGCCCGGAAGCGCATTCCCCGGCGGCCTGTCACCCGGATATCGATCAGACGGTTTCGGTTTCACCGGTGTGCAGCCGCATCCGCATCATGTCCGGAACGTCCTGTCCGGCATCGACGAACGCTTTCTTCAACGCTCCCATCGCCGGACCGAAGATTCCGGCCCGATTCTCACTGCACCAGTCGCGCGAGCCGATGGTCGACTCAGTGCTGCCCTGGAAGCGCGGCATCACCCAGCGGGCGAACAGCTCATAGCTGCGCAGCGTCTGTTCGCGATTGGCCCATTCGTGGCTGCGGAACAAAACCGCGCCCGCGCCGCCTTTGGTATGGGCCAGCATGCGCTCGATGCCGCCGGCGACCGTATCGGGGCTGCCGACCAGGGTCGTCCCGGACTCCAGTCCCTCCCGCAACGGATCCTCGCTGCGCATCGGCGGACGGCCAAGCGTGTTGCTGAAATACTCGACGGTTTCCTTCCGTTCGCCGTAACGAACGTCCTGGAGGGCCTGTTCGTCGTCCTCGGCGCAATGCATGTTGATGACGAGGCGCCAATTGTCGCGGTTCATCACGCGGCCGTATTTGGCGGCCTCTGCCTCCGCCATGGCCCAACTATCGGCGAGTTTCGCGGGTCCGCCCGGCACGCCCGCGCCGATCGACAGCACGCCGCAGCCATGTTTGCCGGCGGCCAGCCAGCCCGCCGGCGTGGTGACGGAGGCGACCGCGATCGGGAAGCCGCCCTTGGTCCAGGGCTTCAGGTGCAAGCGGGCTTCCCTCAGCTCGAACCAGTCAGTCTTCATGGTGACGGGATCTTTGCCCGCCAGCAACGCCACGATCGCGCCCAGCGATTCGTCCATGCGTCGCCGCTGTGAGTCCGCGTCAATACCCATCATATACGCATCCGAAACCAACGCTCCTGGGCCTACCCCAAGCATGGTACGCCCGCGGGTCATGTGGTCGAGCTGAACGAATCGTTGCGCGACCATCAGCGGGTGATGGTACGGCAGGCTGGTGACGCCCGAACCCAGCATGATGGTCTTGGTGCGGTCGGCGGCGACCCCGATGAATATCTCTGGCGAGGCAATGGTTTCCCAGCCCGCGGAATGATGCTCGCCGATCCAGGCTTCATCATAGCCGAGATGGTCGAGCCACTGGACGAGTTCCAGATCGCGGTGCAGCGACAGGGTGGGGTTGTCGCCGGCACGATGAAAGGGTGCCAGGAAGACTCCAAAGCGCAATCCGTCGTGAGCCATGTTGGTTTCCTTACGTTATCTGAGAGGACGGAAGAAGTCCTGAATTTCTCCGGCGAGCGCGGCGGGTTGCTCCATCGCCGCGAAGTGCCCGCCTTTCTTCATTTCGGTCCAGCGTTGGATGTTGGTATAGGTTTTTTCCGCGATCGCGCGCGGCGGTAGCAGGATTTCCCTTGGGAACGCGGCATAACCCGTGGGCACCGTGATGGGATTCGCGGGTGAGATCGGCCAGGTCGTGTGGAGGCGGCCGTAGTAGGGCCAGAATGAGGAACCGATCGCGCCGGTAAACCAGTAAAGCGCGATATTCGCCAGCATGCGGTCGCGGGAAATGGCGTTCTCCGCGATGCCGTCGCAATCCGACCAGGAACGGAACTTTTCCGCGATCCAGGCAGCGAGGCCCGCGGGAGAATCCGTCAGTCCAAAGGCCAACGTTTGCGGCTTGGTGCCCTGGATTTGCTGGTAGCCGGTTTCTTCCCGGAGCCAGTGTGCAAGGTCATCCGAGTAACGTTTGGCCTCCGGCGTCAACGCGCCATCGGGCCGATCGCGCGGGACGAACAACAGATTGACATGGATACCGCAAACAGAATTCGGAAACGTGTTTCCGATTAGCGATGCGGTGCCAGCGCCCCAATCGCCGCCCTGAACCGCGAACTTCGAAAAACCCAATGTTTGGGTCATCAGGTCATGCGCGCAGCCGGCGATATCCTGCAATGTGAAACGTTTTTGGCCCGGTTTGAAGGACAGGCCATAGCCGGGCAACGACGGCGCGACAACGGTGAACGCGTCCTTCGGATCGCCGCCAAAGCGGGCGGGGTCGGTCAAACGGGGAATGATGTCCAGGAACTCATACACCGAGCCAGGCCAGCCATGCAGCAGCAGCAACGGATACGGGTTCGGACCGACGCCGGGGACCTGGAGATAATGCAGATCGATGCCGTGCAGCGGCGTTTTGAACTGCGGGAACGCATTCAGCGCCGCCTCCTGGGCGCGCCAATCGAAGCGATCCTTCCAATAGCTCACAAGGTCTTTGGCATACTCGACGCTGGTACCGAAGGCCCATGGCTCACCCGGCGCGGCATCCGGGAAACGGGTCAGGGCAAGCCGCGTTTTCAGGTCCGCGATCGCGGCGTCGGGGACGTTGAGAGTGAACGGCTGGGGAGCCATGGGAGGTTCCTCTGTTGGGCCTGGGTGTTCATGGGCCATGCGGCGGGAGTGAGGTCAAGTGCGGCGGGCGAGAGAGTTCGACTGACCGCTACGGGCGGTGATATATATCATCACTACTGTCCGGAGTTTTCCGAACGAACCGTTCCGAAGTGTCTGACCTATAACGGTTTTTCGACGATTTTGGGTGGTGTCGGTTTGAAGTTGGTGGCGGTTTGCCCGACCCTTGTCCGGGGAGGGCTCACTCATGAACGCCGGA
>SHWL01000141.1 GCA_009693865.1 Acetobacteraceae bacterium
TTCCATGGCGTGGCAACCAAATATCTCGACCATTACCTGGGCTGGCGCCGGACAGTCGAAGCTCTGGGGGGCGACATGCAGCCAGAGGACTGGCTGCGGAGCGCCATCGGAATCGGACCATATCAATCAATAACGCAATGAGAGCCAAAACATAAGTGGTATCAATACGGTGGCGCCCTTCAGTGCACCAGAGAGCCTGCCGGCCCCATTGCACAACGTTCCTTGTCGGTTTCTCATGCGAATCCCCATTCGTTATTTCGACCAGTACTCATGATATATCATAATCGGCCCGGATCAATCCACCGCACCGGCCTCAATCCCCGTAACCATGCCGATCGGTCGGTTTTCCTACCCACGGGTTGACTTTTTTGACTGGTTAGTTATCTCCCCCATCATCAGCATCCCCACCACGGAGTTCCCATGCCTGACGCGACGCAAACACGCCCGGCCATCACCGCCAGCCATGACGTTGTCATCGTTGGGGCCGGGTTCGGCGGCATGTATCAACTCCACCGCCTTCGCGGACTTGGCCTTTCGGCCAAGGTGATCGACGCCGCCTCGGGCGTTGGCGGCACCTGGTACTGGAACCGCTACCCCGGCGCGCGCTGCGACGTCGAAAGCATGCAGTATTCCTTCGGGTTCTCCGAGGAAATCCAACAGGAATGGAAATGGCCGGAGCTGTTTTCAGCCCAACCGGACATCCTGAAATACGCGAATTTCGTCGCCGACAAGCTCGATCTGCGTCGCGACATGCTGTTCGACACTCGGGTGACCGAGGCCAAATTCGACGACACAACGAACCAGTGGACGGTGGGCACTTCGCGAGGCGACAGGTTCACGGCGAACTTCCTGATCATGGCCTCGGGCTGCCTGTCCAGCGCGCGGGTGCCGGACTTCAAGGGCCTGAACACGTTCAAGGGCAAGACCTACCACACCGGCGCCTGGCCGCATGAGGCCGTGGACTTCACCGGACTGCGCGTCGGCGTCATCGGCACCGGCTCCTCCGCCATCCAGGCCATTCCGGTCATCGCCGCGCAGGCCGCCAGCGTCACCGTGTTCCAGCGCACGCCGAACTTCAGCATTCCCTCGCGCAACGGCCCGATGACCGAAGAGTATGAGCGCAAGTGGAAGGACGATTACGCCGCGTTGCGCGCCAAGGCGCGGGCGACGCGGAACGGGATCATCGCTTATCCCAACGATTTTTCGGCTCTCTCGATCTCCCCCGCCGAACGCGATGCCATCTACGAAGCGCGGTGGGCCACCGGCGGGACGACCTTCATGGCGGCGTTCAACGATCTGATTTTCGACCAGGCGGCGAACGACACGGCGGCGGAGTTCGTGCGCGGCAAGATCAAGCAGATCGTCAAGGACCCCGCGACGGCCGAGCTGCTGGCGCCCACCAGCCACCCGATCGGCACCAAGCGGATCTGCGTCGATACGCGGTATTTCGAGGCCTACAACCGCCCCAACGTGCGCCTGATCGATGTACGGTCCGCGCCGATCGAGGAACTCACGCCGGCCGGCCTGCGCACCACCAGTGCCAGCTATGAGTTCGACGCGATCGTCTTCGCCACCGGGTTCGACGCGATGACCGGCGCGCTCACCGGCATGGGGATCGAGGGCTCCGGCGGCAGGCCGCTGGAAGCCGAATGGCGGGACGGGCCGCGCACCTATCTGGGCCCGATGACGGCGGATTTTCCGAATTTGTTCATGATCACCGGGCCGGGCAGCCCCTCAGTGCTGAGCAACATGATGGTCTCGATCGAGCAGGACGTGAACTGGATCACCGATTGCCTGTCCTGGCTGCGCAGCCACGGCATCGCGCGGATGGAGGCGACGCGAAAAGCGCAGGATGACTGGGTGCTGCACGGGATCGAGGTGGCGAACACGACGCTCTATCCCAAAGCAGCGTCCTGGTACATGGGCGCGAACATCCCGGGCAAGCCGAGGGTGTTCATGCCCTATATCGGCGGCGTCGCGTCCTACCATGACAAATGCGCCGAGATCGCCGCGAATGGGTACACGGGCTTCCAGTTCGGCGGCGCCGAGAAGGTCGCTCAGGCGGCGGAGTGAACGACGCCGCTTGATCCCGGGCGCGGTCGCGGCTACACACCGCGCCTTCGTGCCGCCGGTCGGGATCGGTAGCGCCAGCAAGGACGATTGCCATGAAACCGGGTATCCACCCCGAGTACCACGAGATCAACGTCGTCATGACGGATGGCTCGAGCTTCAAGACCCGGTCCTGCTACGGCAAGGAGGGGGACACGCTGCGCCTGGACATCGATCCGAAGTCGCACCCGGCCTGGACCGGCATCCAACGGATCATGGACACCGGCGGTCAGGTCGCCAAGTTCAACCGGCGCTTCGCTGGGCTTGGGCTGAAGCCGACGGAGTAAGCGGCGCGCTCAGGCCGAAACGGCCTGTCTCACCGGTTCCCCGTCGGCACCGTGTTGAACGCCCGGTTCTTATCCACCCGGATATCCGCCGGCAGCCCCAACACCCGCTCCGCGATGATATTTTTCAAAATCTCATCCGAGCCCCCCGCGATCCGCGCGCTTGGCGATGAGAGCAGCGCCGACTGAAACATGCCCCACGCCTCGACCAGATCGTCGTCGATCACCATCCCGGCCTCGCCCATCAGGTCCATGCCGTAACTGGCGATGTCCTGAAGTTTGGACGCGTTGACCAGCTTGTGGATCGAGTTTTCCGGGCCGGGCGTCTCACCTTTGGACAGCGCCGTCATCGTGCGGAATTTGGTGAATTTCAGGCCTTGTGCCCGCGCGTACCACTCGGCAATGCGTTCCCGCGTGGCCTGATTGCGGATCGCGGGCTGACCGTCGATCACCAGCGAACGGCTCAACGCCACCAGGTCGTCGACATCCGGGCGTGCCGGATCGCCGACCGCGAGACGCTCGTTCATCAGCGTCGTCAGAGACACGCGCCAACCCTGCCCAACCTGACCAAGCCGTTGCGAGTCAGGTACGCGGACATCCGTGAAGAACACCTCGTTGAAATGCCGGGTGCCGGACATCTGATGGATCGAGCGGATCTCGATCCCGGGCGACCTCATGTCCAGGAAGAAGAACGTAAGACCTTCGTGTTTCGGCACGTTCGGATCGGTGCGCACGACGATGATGCCGAAATCCGACAGATGCGCGCCGGAAGTCCAGATTTTCTGACCGTTGATGACCCACTCGTCGCCGTCGCGCTCCGCCTTGGTCCGCAGCGCCGCGAGATCGGAGCCGCCCGCGGGTTCGCTGAACAACTGGCACCACACTTCCTCGCCGCGCAACGCGGGTTGTACGTAACGGTCGAGTTGTTCAGGTTGTGCATATGTCATCATGGTCGGGATGCACATGCCCAGACCGATTTCGAACAGGCCGCGCGGGACCGTGAAGTCTTCCTCTTCCTGATTGTAGATAACCTGGAAAATAGGCGAGAGCTCGTGCCCGCCAAACCGCTTTTGCCAGGTGATTCCAGCGAAGCCGGCGTCGGCTTTTTTCGCCTGCCAGGCTTTGCAGCGGGTGACTTCCTCGCCCACCATGCCGCCCAGTCGAAGTGTCGGCCGTCCGGTCCCTTTCGGTTGCGCTTCCGCCGCCAAAAACGCCCGGGCCCGGGCGCGGAAGCTGGCTTCTTCGGGGGTATCGTTGAAGTCCATGATGTTTGCTCCCTATGCCGCGTTGCGGGTTTCGATCAGATCGACGAGGCGGTTTTTCCAGAACGGCGCTCCGCCCAGGCGCAAGCCAAGTTGCTTCGATCGCCGGTAATAAAGGTGGCAATCGAACGCCCATGTGAAGCCAACGCCGCCATGAGTCTGGATATTTTCCTTCGACGCGATGTGAAACGCATCCGTCGCCGAAACGCGCGCCGTCGCGGCCGCCAGCGGCAACTCCGCCGCGTCGGCGGTTAAAGCCCAGGCCCCGTAATAGGCGTTGGAACGGGCGAGTTCGAGGGCGACATAAACATCGGTCAATTTATGTTTGATCGCCTGAAACGATCCGATCGGACGGCCGAAGGCGAAACGTTCCATGGCATACTTCTTCGCCATCTCAAGCGAGGCATCGGCGCCGCCGACCTGCTCGAACGCGAACAAAATGGCGGCGCGATCCATCAGCCGTTGAACGGCATCCCATCCCGTGGCGGCGGGAAGTTTCTCGGCGGGCACCTCGTCGCAATCGAAACGGGATTGGTCCCGCGTGGGATCGACGGTGCGCAACGTTTTACGGTCGATGGCGCGGCAGCGCACGAGATACAGGCCAATCTCATCAGCGTCGTCGCGCGCGGCGATGATCGCGATGTCGGCGATCCCGCCATCGGCGACGGGCCATTTCACGCCGGTCAGTTCGCCGTTGGTCACGCGGGCGCGGATCGCTGTGGGGGATGGATTGCCATTGCCCTCCGCCAGCGCGAAGCAGCCGATCGTGGACCCGTCCGCGAGGCCCGGCAGAAATTCGCGCTTCTGTGCCTCGGTGCCCGCGAGCAGGATCGCCTCCGCGGCGAGGTACGCGCAGGATCCGAAGGGCACCGGGGCAACGGCGCGGCCGATTTCCTCGGCCAGCACGCACAAGCCTTCGTAACCCAGGCCCGCGCCGCCGTAAGCCTCGGGGATCGCCGCGCCGACCCAGCCCAAAGCGGCGATCTCTTTCCAAAGCGTCGCCGAGTACGCTTCGTCACCGTCCAGCGAACGCCGGACCAAGGAGGGCGGGCATTCGCCAGCCAGGAAGCCGCGGGCATGGTCGCGAACATGTTTCAACTCGTCGGAGAAATCGAAGTTCATGACGGACGCTCCTGAGTTAACCGTTGCTGGCGGGCAGGCCCTGGGGAAACAAATTGGCCGACAGCAATCCACCGTCGACATCCAGCGTCGTTCCGTTGACGTACGACGCCAGGTCCGACAGCAGAAATAAGACCGCCTTGCCGATATCGTCCGTTGTGCCACGCCGGCGCAGCGGGATCAGGCTGTTCGCGTACCCCTCGACCCGGCGCGGCGTATCGAACAGGCGCGGCGTGACGATATGACCGGGAGCGATGGCGTTGACGCTGATATTGTGTGGCGCCCATTCGACCGCCATGGTCTGGACCACGCTGATCAGGCCCGCCTTGGCGGCGCCGTAAGCCCCGCGCATCGGACTGGCGCGCTGCCCGTCGACCGAGGCGATCCCGACGATCCGCCCGCCCGTGCCACGGCGGATCATCGCATTCGCCACTTCTTTCGACATCAGAAAGAAATACCGCAGGTTCAACCGCATCTGCTGGTCCCAGATATCGCCTGTCGTTTCCAGCAACGAACCCCAGGAGGCGGCGCCGACGATGGAGACCATGCGATCGAGACCACCCAGTTTCTCTTCCGCCTCAGCGACGATGCGGGGAATTTGCGCGTCGTCCAGCACGTCCCCTACAACAGTCACAGCCCTGGGCCCGATCCCGGTCACGATCGCGGCGACGCGGTCCGCCCGTTCCTGCTCCAGATCGACCAACGCGACATCGCACCCGGCGTGCGCGAGGAACCGGGCGGACGCCTCGCCCATCCCTTGGCCGCCGCCCACGATCAGGGCTTTCTTGCCTCGCAGACCGAACAATGTGCTCTCGTCCGCCATCTGTTTCCTCCATCGGCCTACCGGACGGTAGCGCGGTTTCTCGCCCTTGGGGAAGGCATCGACAGGCAGGCTACCAGCGAGTAGCTTTCCGTCCATCATCCCCGGGAGAGCGGTTCATGAGCCAGGCGAAATCGACCGAAATCAACGCGCCCAACCTTTGGCGCCTGGAAACCCCCGGACACGCGGGCTGGCAACGCACCGCGCGCGCCGACGATCCGAACAAGTATTTCATGGTCTCCACCGACTGCCACGCCAATGAGCCCGCCGATCTGTGGGTGAAACGGATCGACGCCAAATACAAAGAGCGCGTACCGCGCATCATCACCGACGAAAAAGGCGTGCAATGGCGCTATACCGAGGGCTACCGCCCCGACCGCGTCCGCGTCATGAGCTTCGAGGGTGAGGACTGGATGCGTCAACAATCCGGCGCCGTCGTGGAGGAACGCATCCGCGACAATCGCGGCGACGGTGTCGATGTCGAGATCATTTTCCCGAACAAAGGTCTCGCGATGTGGGCGACGCCCGACCCCGTGTTCGCCAACGCGCAATGCAAGGTGTGGAACGACTGGGCTTGGGAGCAATACGGTCCGCACCCGGAGGCGATGCTGCCCTGTGCGGCCATCGCGACCGGCGATCTGGACGGCGCGATGGCGGAAATCGAGCGCGTGGCGAAAGTCGGCTTCCGCGCGTTGACGCTGCCGTGCAAGCCGATCTGGGGTGGCCACGACGTCGACCACGTCAATTACAATCTGCCTCATTTTGATAAGATGTGGGCGCTGATCACGGAATGCGATCTGCCGATCACGTTCCATGTCTCCACGGGCCGCGATCCTCGGGCGGCGCGCGGCAACGGCGGCGCCGTGATCAACTACGTCACGCATTCGCTGTCGCCGACGATCGAGCCGGTGGCGAATCTATGTGCCTCGGGCGTGCTGGAGCGGTTTTCCAGGTTGCGCTTCGCGACGATCGAGGCCGGGATTGGCTGGGTGCCATGGATTCTGGAAGCGATGGACGAAGCGTATCGCAAGCACCACATGTGGGTGCGGCCGAAATTGCAGGGCTTGCCAAGCGACTATTACAAAGCCCACGGTTTCGCGACATTCCAGGAAGACCCCGTCGGCCTGCGCCTCGCGGAGCCATGCGGGTTGACGGATAATTTCTGTTGGGCGAACGATTACCCGCATCATGAGGGCACCTACCCCCATTCCGCCGAGGCGATCGAGCGGACCATGCCGATGCTGGACGACGCGCAGCGGGCGAAGGTTCTTGGGTTGAACGCCGCGCGGCTGTTCAAACTGGACGTGCCGAAGCATCAACAACTGTCAGTGTCTTAAGGGAGAACAAACCATGGCTGGAAACGGAGAGGCGATCATCGCGCTGGATAAAAAGCGCATGTCGGCGACGGCGGCGAAGGACCTCGCAACACTGGACACGCTCATCGCGGACGACCTCATCTATACGCATTCGTCGGCGCGGATGGACACGAAAAAGACGCTGCTCGGGGCGATGGAATCGGGATCGACCGTCTACACGTCGATGGTGCCGTCCGAAGTGGTGGCCCAGGATCTCGGCGATACCGTCGTGCTGACGGGCGTCGCTGCGATCAGCGTCATGTCGGGTGGCAAACCGAATTCCTTCAAGGTTCGGTTTACCGATGTCTACGCGAAACGGGCCGCCGGATGGCAAATGGTGACCTGGCAGTCGACGCGGCTGGCGGACTGACGCTTCAATACAGCGGTGCGGTGATACCGGTGCGGACCGGTATCACTCGACCGTCTTTACCCAATCCTCCGCCGCCCGATCCGCCCCCGAGACCAACGCCGACCCTGGGTCCTTCATCCACGCCACCACATCCGCGATGACCGTCGCCCGGCCCAGATCGCGCATCGCCAGGTGATACCGCTCAGCGTAATAAGCGCGCCGCGCCTCACCCGGAGGCAGCGCCCGCCACGTCGTCACCGTCGCTCGTTTCGGGATCAGTTCGTCTTTACCACCGTAAAGAAACAACGCCCGCCCCCGGAACAACGCGGCCGAGGCCAACGCCGCGTCCATCAAATCGACCAGACCGCGCACCGTGTCGACCCGCGTGCCGTGGATCGTCAGCGGATCCGTCGACAATCGCACCAACGCCTCGCGATTGTCGCTGGCGGTGACTTTCACGTAACCGCGGTTGACCAGTACGAAGCCGGGCACCGTCCGCGACGCGGTCCATAACAAGCCGCGGAGAAAAATATTCATCTTGGCGCGGCCCCAAACCGCCGGCGCGCTGAGCACGTACCCGTCCACGTCGGGGGGCGACGGTCCCGTGGCCAGCACCATCAGCACCGCGGCGCCCATGCTCTCGCCCATCAGATACAGGGGAGTGCCGGGATACCGCCGCCGCAACAGCCCGGCCATCGTCCTCGCGTCGTCTGTCATCCCTTTGGTGCCGGCCCAGTACCCCCGCGTCGAGGTCGCGCCGAAGCCGCGCTGGTCTGGGGAGAAGACCGCGACTCCGGCCACGGCGAATTCCGGCCCGGGAATTTCCCAGGCATCGCGGCTGTCGTTCATGCCGTGCAAGGCCAGGACGACAGCCTGAGGCGCCCCCTCTGGCAGCCACGCGCGGTACGGCAGGCGCATCCCGTCCGGCATGACAAAGGCGTCCGGCGTCTCCGCTGGTGCCATCACCGGCGCGCCGGGCGGCGCCAGACGGGTCGTGCAGCCACCGAACAGCAGCGACATCGTCAACAAAGCGGGGAGCATGGTTGAACGCATGCGTGGCATCGCTATCATCCCCCCACGCAGCCCACCAGACCGAGGACCCAAATGCCGGACGGCGCCGCTCTCCCCCCGGAGACTTTCCACGTCGATGACCGCACCGTCGCCTGCGATGGCGGGCCGTTGGGCCATCCTCGCGTGTTTCTGCATATCGAGGAGCATGAGGTTGTTTGCCCGTATTGCTCGCGCGTCTACATCCTGAACGAAGGAGCCGGCCACGGCGGACATTAACCCCATTCCGATGCATCTGGTGCTGATCGACGGCTCCGGGTTCATCTTCCGAGCGTTCCATGCGTTGCCGCCGATGACCCGGCCGGACGGCACGCCCGTCAACGCGGTGTTCGGCTTCACCAACATGCTGGCGCAATTGCTGAAGGAGCATACCGGCACGCATTTCGCGGTGATCTTCGACGCGGGCCGCTACACATTCCGCAACCGGCTCTACGAGGCCTACAAGGCTCACCGCCCGCCCGCGCCCGAGGAACTGATCCCGCAATTCGCCCTGGTGCGCGAAGCGACCGAGGCCTTCGGCGTGCCCGCCATCGAATTGCCGGACTGGGAGGCCGACGACCTGATCGCGGCCTATGCCCTGGCGGCGGAAACGGCGGGTGGCCGCGCGACCATCGTGTCGTCCGACAAAGACCTGATGCAGTTGATCCGGCCCGCCGTCGCGATGATGGACCCGCTGAAAAAGCGCCCCATCGGCCTGGCCGAGGTAATGGAGAAGTTCGGCGTCTCGCCCGATAAGGTGATCGAGGTTCAGGCGCTGATCGGCGATTCCACCGACAACGTCCCGGGCGTACCGGGCATCGGACCCAAAGGCGCGGCGGCATTGATCGGGGAGTTCGGCGACCTGGAGGCGGTGCTGGCCGCCGCGCCGTCGATGAAACCCTCGAAACGCCGGGACTCGCTGATCGAGCACGCGGAAAAGGCCCGCATCTCGCGCGTCCTTGTCACGCTGCGCGACGATGCGCCCTTGCCGCTGCCGCTGGAGGCTCTGGTGGTTAAGGAGCTGGATCCGTCGGTTCTGGTGTCCTGGCTCACCGCGCAAGGTTTTCGCAGCACGATCAGCCGCCTTGGGTTGGGTTCGGGCGCCCCACCCGTGGCCGACGCGCCGAAGCCGGTCGAAACGCCGCGCGAACCCACCTCCGACGCACCGTTCAGTGGCTACGAAACCGTTTCAACCTTGGAATCCCTCCGATCCTGGGCCGATGCCGCGCGCGCCGCCGGAAGTTTCGCGCTGGACACTGAGACCGACGGTCTGGACGCGATGCGCGCTGGACTGGTCGGCCTGTCCATGGCCACCGCTGAGGGTCACGCCTGTTATGTGCCGTTACGTCACGAAATTCTGGCCGAGCAAATTTCGTTGGCGGACACGATCGAAGTACTGGGCCCGTTGTTCGCCGACCAGTCGGTTCTGAAAATCCTGCAAAACGCAAAATTCGATATGATGGTTCTGGGCCGCGCCGGGTTCCCGCCGATCGAGCCGATCGACGACACGATGTTGATCTCGTTCGCCCAGGATGCGGGGGCGCATGGGCATGGGATGGATGAGCTGTCGAGACTGCATCTGGGACACACGCCCATCCCGTTCGATCAGGTGACCGGCACCGGACGCAATCGCATCACTTTTGCTCAGGTGCCGATCGACAAGGCGACGGAATACGCGGCGGAAGACGCGGATGTCACGTTGCGGCTGTGGGACCGGCTGAAACCCCGGCTGAGGGACAATCAGTCGCTGGCGCTTTACGAACAGGTCGAACGCCGCCTGATCCCCGTGTTGCTGGACATGGAGCGCGAGGGCATCAAGGTCGATGCCGACGAATTGCGCCGCATGTCCGTGGATTTCGAACAGCGCATGGGCGTAATGGAAAAGGACTGCCACCGTTTGGCCGGTCACGAATTCAATGTCGGATCGCCCAAGCAATTGGGCGAGGTGCTGTTCGACGAGATGTCGTTGCAGGGCGGCAAACGCATGAAGACCGGCGCCTGGGGGACAGATTCCTCGGTGTTGCAGACGCTGGCGGACCAGGGACACGATTTGCCCGTCCGCATTCTGGAATGGCGGCAATTGCAAAAGCTGAAATCCACCTACGCCGACGCGCTGGTGGAACAAATCAATCCCGAAACGGGCCGGGTCCACACCAGCTATGCCATGGCGATCGCGCAGACCGGACGCTTGTCCTCCACCGATCCGAACCTGCAAAATATCCCGATTCGCACCGAAGAAGGCAGCCGGATTCGCACAGCCTTCATTGCCGAGCCGGGGAATGTGCTGGTCAGCGCGGATTACTCGCAGATCGAGCTACGGCTGCTCGCCCATGTCGCCGATATCCCGGCCCTGAAAGAAAGTTTCGCGCGCGGCGAGGACATCCACGCCCGCACCGCGAGCGAAGTGTTCGGCGTGCCGATGGAGGGCATGGACCCGATGACCCGCCGCCGCGCCAAGGCGATCAATTTCGGCATCATTTACGGCATCAGCGGCTTCGGTCTCGCCCGTCAACTGGGCATCACTCCGGGTGACGCGCAGGGCTACATCAAACGGTATTTCGAACGGTATCCGGGGATTCGCGCTTACATGGATCACGCGCGGGCGGTGGCGAAAGACAAAGGCTACGTCACCACTCCCTTCGGCCGCCGTTGCTGGATATCGGGCATTAACGACAAGCTGCAGGCTCGCCGGGCCTATGCCGAGCGGCAGGCGATCAACGCTCCGCTGCAAGGCGGCGCGGCCGACATCATCAAACGCGCGATGGTCCGTCTGCCCGCCGTGCTGGCCCGCGAGTGCTCGACGACCCGGATGCTGTTGCAGGTCCATGACGAACTGCTGTTCGAAGTGCCGGAGGCCGACGCCCCTCATCTGGCAAAGGTCGCGGCCCGTGTGATGGAGACAGCCGCGACCCTCTCCGTCCCGCTCGTCGTCGAGACCGGCACCGGCCGCTCCTGGGCCGAGGCGCACTGACCGCATGGCCCCTGTCATCGTCCAATGCGTGACGATCTACGGTGGCATCGGGTTTGTCGTGGGGATCGCGTTCCTGTTCCTGGGGATCGGGCGGGTCGATCCCTCCGCGCACGGTTCCTACGCGTTCCGGCCGCTGTTGTTGCCCGGCCTGATCCTGCTGTGGCCCTTCGTCGCATTCCGTTGGTGGCGCGCGGCATGAGGCGCGCTCACCGCCGCGCCCATCGCGCGATCTGGCTGCTGCTGGCGGGCCTTTTGCCCGCGGTCGTGCTGGCATCCCTGGTCCTTCGCCCAATCGGGCCAGGCGAGGCACCGCAAATCCAATTGGCGCCACCGAAATGAGTCCGGCGTTTTTCAAGCACGGTGGGCGTTGCTCCCAAAACCGTCATGGCCCGGCTCGACCGGGCCACCCGTCGCGGCACTGTGCTGGAACAGATGGCCCGGTCGAGCCGCATAGGCATCAGGATAAGGCCCAAGGTGTGGAAGGTTTTCGCCAAGAACCGTCATGGCCCGGCTCGTCCGGGCCACCGGTCGTGGCACTGTGCTGGAACGGGTGGCCCGGACGAGCCGGGCCATGACGATGAAAAGAGAATATCCGTCTCCGGTCCTCCGTTATCCTGATACTTATGCGGACGAGCCGGACCATGACGATGAAGCGGGGAATATCCACCCCCCATCCGGCTCACCGCCATGACCGAGCGCTACGTCCCGGTCGCCTGGAACCCCACCAAGATCGTTTACGATACGATCGTTCTCGCGCTGGTGGGCGTCTACATCGCGATCTTCCTGTGGGTGGCCCCATCATTCCAACGCGTGACCCTGCCGCTCGACGCTTATTCGATGCGGATGAACGCGTTCGGAACCTGCGCCTTCCTGTTGCTGTCGGTCATTCTGTCCATCGGGCCCGCCGCGCGGCAGCAGTTCTCATTATGGCCAATGGTAGGGTTGGGGTTGAGGGCGTAGCGGAAATCGATTGTCAGAATGGCCTTTTCAGGAAGGCAGTGGTGGCGGTCTGATGAAGGCCAGGGTTGCCAGGATATCCTCCCAGGCAGGAAAGAC
>SHWL01000142.1 GCA_009693865.1 Acetobacteraceae bacterium
CCGGCGTTCATGAGTGAGCCCTCCCCGGACAAGGGTCGGGCAAACCGCCACCAACTTCAAACCGACACCACCCAAAATCGTCGAAAAACCGTTATAGGTCAGACACTTCGGAACGGTTCGTTCGGAAAACTCCGGACAGTAGTGACGTTGAACAAAGCCACCGCACCAAGTCAGCAACCGTCTGAAGTTCAAGTTCACTGACTGTGCTCTGATTTCCCGCAAAACCGACAATCTCAATTCCGATGGACGCCGCATTATACTGAAAGTTTGTGGCATGATATGCTATGTTCTTATCGGAAACCACTTGATAGACTGTCCCTCCATCGACAATATAGTGAGCCGCAGCGTCGGCGTCTTTTGCCCAATGGGAGACAGCATCGTAGGCACTGTTTCCTTCAGTTGTGTGCAGCACAACGTAATTAATTTGGGCGGCGCCACGACTTGCAATCTGATAATCGCCATCGATCTCCAATGGCACCGTCGACTCCCATGGATTCCAGGTCGCCCCAGCGTAGTTTGGAGTTGCCATCTCAAGCCCCCTTTCAAAACCGGCGCGCCGCTGGGCGGACCGCCCTTGTCGAACGCCTGCGCCTGGAAGTCGTTGGCCCCGGCGCCCACCGTGTAGGCCAGCACGTCCAGGCTGGAGTGATCACCGCGCCGTTATATTTCCACGTCGCCCCGTTTGGTGACGTTGGCGTCGTAGACTGTGATGTGGTCGATGTCGCATGCAGACAGTGTCAGTTATCATCTAAACCCCTGTGCAGGGGGCGCACTAACCAAGCTGTGCACTTCCGGCCAAATTATTGGTGGACAGCACGTTATTGGGACGAACCCTATAGAACCACCACCCCAGAAGCAATGACCGTAAGGCAGATTTCTGTTGAGGATGCGAGTGACATTTCTGCCGGCGTATACATGATGTCGCAGAATATATCTTATGGTAAAATCAAGCGGCCGGTCTCCGACCCAGATTCTATGCCGCCGCGCGGTTGCCAACATCGGCAAAAACCCCAATAAACCTACCATTCCGCCCGCCCGCTGAACCTGACGCACCCCACACCCTTCTCCAAACCGTGGAGCCGACACCCAACCCCCTACCTCCCCCCCACCGAAGATATCTGAAACGCCGCCCAATAATTCGGGTTCGGAAACGCCGCCCGCGTCGCGATCTGCGCGCTCCGCAACGCCTGCTCCGGCAACGCCCCGCCCAACCATGCCGTATAGAACGCGCGGACCAACGCGGCGGTCGCCTGATCGCTCACCTCCCACAAGCTCGCGATCACTGCCGAGGACCCGGAATAAAAGAACCCCCGCTGCAGCCCAATGATATCCTGCCCCCCGGCCAAGGAGTTCAAACCCGTCTCGCACGCGCTCAGGAACACCAGCGCCGCGTCGGTGCGCAGATCGTAAAGCTCCCGCGCGGTCAGATCGTCCACACGCCCATCCGCCGTCGTGAACAGCAACCGGCTTTCCAGCGGCTGATCCCTGTTAAACTGCCCGTGCCCGGCGAAATGGATGACATCCCGCCCGGGCGCGCCGGCGCGGAACGCGGCGATCGTCGCCTGCCGCCCGAGCAGCAACGTGGCCCCCGGCAACCGGGAGGCGACATCCTGTGCCTCCTTCTCGGCGAAGGGCAGGCTCAGTTCGGCATCGCCCTTCAGCGGATTACCAATCACCAGCGCCTGACCACCGCGCCGCCCGCTCGCCGACCGCGTCAAAAGCCCAAGGTTCGGCACCGTCCGGATCGCGAACTTATCGACAGTGAATTGTTGCCCATCATTCAGCGCCGCGAATGGCACATAATGCAGGATACCACTGGGCACGATGATCAAACTATCCACGTTCAACCCCGCGATCGCCGGAGCCAACGCCGCCTGGTAAAGCGCCACCGCCGGCGCGCGCCAACTCTCCCCTGACGGCGTCTTCAGCGCGTTACGCAACGCCACCCCAGCCGAGGTGATGTTCGCATCCGGCACGATATGATCGCTGACCCGCCCAGGCTGGATGGTGAACACATGCCAGTTGACGGGACCATCGAAGAAGACGATCGCCGCCTCGCGCGGGCCAAGCCGAGCCTGCACCGCCGCGACATCCACCGGCGCGACCGTCACCAAATCCGCGACCACCGGAGCCGACGTTTGCAGCCGCCGCCGCGCATCGTACGCATCGGCCACACGGGTCGCGGTCCCACCCGGCGAGGCCGACGCGCTGACCTGGATCTCCCCCGCCCTCCTATCGTAATCCGCCACCAGCCGATCCGCCCCGGACACCGCGCCCTGGGCGGCCGTCCCGAAACGCGAGCGGCCCGCCAACAGTTCGACCAACGTGCGGCTATGCGCCCGCTCGGCGTAAACCAGCGCCTCCGTGATGGCACCACGCCGCGCCAGCAGATCGACCAGCGCCGTGTAAGGCGCGCTTTTGTCGCCGGTGATCGCGATCCGCGCCCCCTCCGAGGCCACCGACGCGCGCACCCGTTCGATCACCTCGATCGCTTGCCGCAACAATCGCTCGGACGACGCCAAATCCCCGGCCCGCAACGCGAGCTCGGCGCGATCGTTCAGCGCCCGCCAGTAAACATCGCGATACCCGGCGACCCCCGGCGCTGCCAGGATCAGATCGAGCCGCCGTTCCGCCTCCCGGAACCCGCCGGTTTTGAGGTATGTCACCGCAGCGAGATACTCGACATAAAGATTGCCAGCGGGCGCCAGCGACGCCGTGCCGAACACACCGAAATCGAACTCGTCGAACACGTCCAGCCGGAAAATGCCGGGCCCGGTGCGCACGCCGAACGTATTGGTGAACCCGGCGATGCCGTAATCCTTCAGCAGCCGCCCACGCGGATTTTCCAACACCTCCCGCGCCGAGGCGTAATCGCCAAGCGCGGCGTACAGCGAGGCCGCATAGTATAAGGGTGCCGGCTCGTCATAGCGGCGCAACTGCCCGGCGATTGTCGTGGCCGTGGCGGGCTTCAGGCTTTGGATTGAAGCAAGCGCGCGGACATATTTCGCCCCGATGCTGTCCTCGTTCCCAATCAGCCGAAGCGCGACCCGCGGCTGTCCCAACGCCAACGCCAGCATCGCCCGCTTGCCCGGCAGAGCTCGCCCGATCGGCCCGGATCGCGCGCCCCCGGTCGTGGCGATCCGGTCGGAGACGCTGTCGAGGCAATCGCCGGCCTTCCCCAGCTCCTGGTATTTCAGATAAATGTCGCAAAGCAATGCGAGCTGGCTGAGAGACAGCGTGGACGCGGCCTGGCCCTCATACCGGTCCCGCACAAGACCGATATTGCCCGCCTCGATGGCCGCGCGATCCGTCGCGTCGATATCGGAGCTGGCGCGGGCAACCACCTGGTTGGCCACGAAAACCGCCGCGCAGCCTCCAAGGCCGACGCAGGCGACGAGGATCGCGGCCAAAACCAGACGGAAGCGCATCGTCTCTCTCCCTTTTTGTTCAGTGGTGGTTCAGAACCGCGCGCTGAACTGCAGCTTGAACGCGTTGTAGCGGCTGCCGACGAGCACCGCCGCGCCCACCCGCAGGCTGTCCCAATTCTGCTTGTTCTGGCCCGCGCGTGTCCCGACGTTGATGCCGATCTCGTCGTAGTGATTGAGGTAGACGGCGGAGCCGGTGATCGTCGTGTCGACAATATAAGCCTGCCAACTGGTCGGTTGCCCAAACACCTGGTAGGGCAACGATCCTTCGACCTGCACGCCATTGTTGAACACGACGTTGGTCAGATCGTAATTGACGCTGATCGATCCCACCTGCAACGCGGCGGTTTTCGCGAAGGTCACGCCATTGCCGATCGTGACGCGCAAATCGCTCACGAAAATATCGTAACGGCTGGCAATGCCCCCGCTGTACTGGATCGCCCCCGCGCCGAGGTCGATCGAGGCCGAGGCGCCGGCCCGCACGCTGGGTGTCAGATACCAGTTCTCCGTCACCGGAATGCGCAACGACACGCCGAACGAACCGGAATAGGCGGAGGCTCCGGCCGTGTTGACGTAGCTGATCGGCAGATCCAGCGTCACCGCATAGCGAGGATCGGAGAACGGAATGATGTAGCGGATCGGCAACGAGACCATCGTGCTGGTGTATCCGCCGGACATGGAAATACCGACATCGCCGCCTGTCGACGCGAGGTTGGACTGGCCGATCAGGACACCGGAGAGGCCGCTTGGGCCCGCGGCGGACTGGGCGCTGATGAAGTCGCCACCGTTGCCCAGGAAACGGCCCATGCTGGCGAAATTGGATTGGCCCGGCGACATGGCTCGGGGTCCGCCGCCCGAGGTCGGGGCATTGAACCCGCCGATGCCAATGCCGGTCCCAATTCCGAAGTCGCTTCGGGCGGACGTGTTCTGCATCGAATTCGGATTGCCGGCCACCGGATCGATCGGCGACTTTGCAACCAACGCCTGCAACAATTTCGTCGCGATCCCGCCGCCGTTTTTCAGCAGGAAATCCTTGAACAGGATCTGGCTGGCGTCGCGCGTCCCGCCATTGAAGCTCACGTTCAAGCCCGCCGACGGTACGACAAAGGTCAGTACCGGTGAGCCCGTCGTATACGAAGCGGTGGCCGTCAGGCCGCGAACGTTGAGGATCCCCGTCGCGGCGGAAGTGATCGTATAGGCACTGGTCAGATTGATGAGGTTTTGATTCTGTAGCGAATTGGCGAGGTTCGTGATCGTGGAAAAACTCGCGGAGGCATTCGCGGTCGTCGGCGTCGTGACGTTCAGGTTGAGGTTGAACAGATCGGCCGCCCGTGCGTCACTGGCCCAGAAGCCCAGTAGCCCGGCCAGGGCCGCGCTTGTCAGAGATTTGCTATGCATTCGTGGTTTCCCCTGTCGTTGATACTCCGCGTCGCGCGCGGCTGTTCATATGCCTCGGCGTAGGAACCAGACTTCCTTCGCGGTTCCGGTTACCTTGTCATACATTATGGTCGCGTCGTAAGCCCGGACGCTGGCAAGCCGCGTCGCGCGCGCCCGCCGTTCCGGTGCCGACATGATGACGTCGACGATGTCGAAAACGATCCCCGCCCCCAGGCCGCGCGTGGCCCGGCCCGGGTTGGGCTCCAGGGCGGCCATCCGGATGCGTCCATCGCTTCGCTTGATTTCCGTCAGCCATGCATTGATGCGAGGTGGCAGCGCGTTGAGCGAGGTTGGCGCCGCGAAGGCCACTCCCACCAACTCCGGCTTGCCGGACAACGACTGACTGAGTGACAGGTCGAACGCGTCGGCGTCGAAAAACGTCAGTTGGGCCCGAGCCAGCATCTCGCCACCTTCGGCGGAGATCGGGCGTGACTGAACCGGGCCGGGGTCCGGCATGGTGGTTGACGTGCAACACGTCAGCGTCATGAGGGCGCCAAAGCACAATCCCCGAATGGCGGGGCGCGCGACATTCGAAAAATCCAACATGGAGCTTCCCGTACAGCACGTGACCTCGGCAGTCCTTAACGCCCTGGCGGAACGATTCCCACTCTTTACGCCTTAAGAAAATGCTAACCCCGATTTTCCACCGTCGCAAACAACTTCCGGTTGTCACAATATGCCCGAATACTTCCGGGTGGCGCACAGAATTCCGATATCGGCGGGCTCCCCGTTGCCTGGCCTGCCGGCCCCGGCGGGTCTTTCACTTACCACGGCAAACCATCGATATAATTTGGTAACCTTGCATCCCGCGCATTGTGCGAATTGGACCGGAGCGACCACGCAAGGTTGTTCTGAATAAGCAAAATAGGCGTCAGCCGTTCATTTTTGGTTTTGATGCAATGCCGTGGGCGTACGACATTCGGTGTCCGAAGCCTGCCCAGTGAAAGCCCATGCCAGTCGAGGGGCGCCCTTGGCCCTGGCCGTGCCAGGAACGGTTTGAGACCCGCGCGGATAGCGTCGGCCGCATGATGCGCGCGGTTCAGGAAGTTGTTGCTTTCCGCTGCCATAAGGTCAAAATTGAGGGGCTGGAAAAAGGAGGAACGAAATGCATCGCAGGATCTTGCTGGGAAGCACTTTCCTGGCTCTGACGGTACCCGCTCGCGCGGTGGAAACCTGGTCGCTGATAACCCCCGACGAATTCGCGCGCGATCGCGCCGCGCCACAGGTGCATCAAACCCGCGGGCTGCCTCAGCCGGGCGCGCCCAGTATCGTCGTGGATCAGCCGGCCGCTGACACGCCTTTGCGGGCGCCGCTGACGTTCCGTCTCCGCTTCGTTGCGGAAGCCGGCGCGGCGATCAACGCGCCCAGTTTGCGTGCCAGTTACGGAATGTTGGGACTGGATATCACCAGCCGTTTGCTGGAGCACGCGAAACTGACGGCACAGTCCTTGGCCGCGGAAAACGTGAACATCCCCGCCGGCACTCATACGGTGACGCTATCGATCGCCGATAGCGCCGGGCGCGTCGGGAGCCGCAGGTTCCAGTTCACGGTTGTGTAATGTCGTAGCCCTGGATCCTCTGGCTTTACGATGATGCCGCCGGGCGCGGGCCTATCCCCGCGCCGGCCATACTGGCTGATGATACCCCAGCGGCACTGACGGCCGGGCCCATAATGCGGGCGTTTCCCCCAGTTGGACGACGGGCTTCAGATGCCGCAACTTTCCTGATGGCGTCTCCGACACCGTCGACCAGCTCTCCAGTTCCGCCGCCGTGAACTCACCGGGAGCCGCCCGCGCGGCGTCCCCGGAAACCTCGCCCAGATCGACGATCCACTTCCCCACCTGCGCCAGCGAAATCCGCACCAGCCAACTCCCGCCCTCCGTGGCACGCCGTTTCAGCGCGGCCATCGCGCCGAACGCCATCAGGTATCCCGTGCAATAATCGATGGCGGACACGGGATAAAACTGCGGCCCGGCGGTTTGGGCGGGGACGACCTCGGCCTGCCGCGACGTGATCCCGCTGACGGTCTGCACCACCGTGTCGAACCCGCGCCGCGAAGCCCAGGGCCCGGCGTGGCTGAAAGCACAAAGCGAGACATAAACCAGGCCGGGCCGGATCGCCGCCAATTCCTCCGGCGACAACCCCCGCCCACCCAGCGTTCCTGGGCGGTAACCCTGGGAGAAGACGTCGGCCTCCCGCGCCAGACCCTGGAGCGTTTCGACATTCTTCGCCTCGCGCAGATCGAGTTGCGCCGACAGCTTGCCGTGGCCGGTATCCCATTCCTGATAACCGAGGTTCGGCAGATGCGCGCCGGTGATCTTCAATACATCCGCGCCGTGCTCGGCCAACGTGCGCGCGCAGGTCGGCCCGGCCAGCACGCGGGTCAGGTCCAGCACGCGAACGCCGGACAGAGGCCGGTTCCCCGCGGGCAGCGGCTCCGGCTTGCTGTCGCCAATGCGGACAATCTCCATCAGAGGCAATGACGCGAGGGCGGCCCCTTGCGGATGTTGAGCCCATTCGGCGTGAGTCCGTGCCATGCCGCCCGCGCCTTTGGCGGCGATGATCGCTTCCTCCAGATCGGCGGCGTTCCAATTCAGCACGGCTTTCGCGACCGCGTCCCGATCCTCGGGGACGCCGAGGACACCCAGGGCGGCGGCGCGATGGTTGGGGAAATTGGCGTGAATGTAGCTCCAGCGGCCGTCCTTGGTGGGATAGACGCCCACGATCGAGTTGCGCGCGTGCGAGACGGCTCCCTCACCCAGTTTCATGTAATGACCGCTGCGCAAGGATGCCGTCGCGTGCCGGACATCCACCGACACGGACTGCTTCCGCCCGGAGCGGAGTTCCCACAGATCGGCCGCGGCGAGCCCGGTCGCGGCCAGCGTCGCCGCCCCCGCCACACCGACGCGAAACGGGGTCGGGAGGATGGGATCGGTCCCACCGGAGATATTCACCTCGGCGGCTCGATCGGCGGCCATGCCAACAGCGGGCAGGATGGAGCGGAGCGCGTTTTGCGGCATGGTTGTTTCTCCCGGAATGTCAGGCTTGTTTCGAGTCCATCGCCGCGCGCACATACCGCGCACCCGCCGTGATCGCTCGCCGTCCGGCGGCCAGCCTCGGATGGAACAAGTGCCAGACATGCACCATCTCTGGCCACACCTCCATCGTCACCGGCACGTGTGCCGCGCCCGCGATGCCCGACAACCGGATCGAATCGTCCAGTAACGTTTCCGCCGCGCCAACCTGAATGAACAGCGGCGCGATGCCGCGGAGATCGGCATACATCGGCGCCGCGAGCGGGGACCGCGGATCGGCGCCGTTCAGATACAACACCGACATCTCCAGAAGTGGTTCCTTCTGCACCATCGGATCCTCGGCCGCTTTGCTGGTCATGCTGCCGCCGAGACCCTCCAGATCGACCCAGGGTGAGATGCACCAGCCACACGACGGTTGCGCCAGGCCCGCCTCGCGGATCGCGACCAGGGCCGCGACGACCAGACCGCCGCCCGCGCTGTCGCCCGCGATCGCGATGTTGCCCGGCGCGATACCCTGGGACAGGAGGTACCGGTACCCCGCGACCGCGTCTTCGACCGGGGCGGGGAAGGGTTGCTCGGGCGACAGCCGGTAATGCAGTGCCAGCGTCCGCGCGCCCAGATCGCGCGCGATTTCCGAGGTCACGTGCCGGTGGCTGTCCAGCGAGCCGATGACATAGCCGCCGCCATGCAAATACAGCACCGCGCGGCTGGTGTCCGCGCCCGGCGCACTGTTCCACTCGGCGAGCACGCCGTTGGCCGAGACCGGCTCGACCACGATATCGTCCGCTGTCGGGAATGCTTTCGCGAACGCGTCAAACGACGTCCGCCGGTCCGCGATCGCCGGCGGCCTGGGTCTTTGCGCCAGCAATTCACGTAACGCGGCGATTTCCGGATCGGCCATGTCGTCCTCCCTGAACCAGCGGAAACCGACAATAGCGTCCGGATCGCAAACAGGCTACCGTCCGGTAGGAACTCCCCCCATTGGGCCAGACGACCAACAGAACAGGCATGAGGACGGCCATGAACGCACCAGTCGATGTCGATCTCAGGACGCTCGCGAACACGGTCGCGATGGAAGATTTCGATCCCAGCGACCCGCGAATCTTTTACGAGGACGCCTGGCAGCCCTGGTTCGAACGCCACCGCCGCGAGGCGCCCGTACATCGCGTCAAGGACAGCCCCTATGGCCCGTACTGGTCCGTCGCCAAATATAAGGACATCGTCCAGGTCGAGGTGAACCATAAGATCTTCTCGTCCTCCGATGAGGTCGGCGGGATCATGATCAATGACGCCCCCAAGGGCCTGGAGCGCACCAGCTTCATCCGCATGGACCCGCCGGAGCACGATCAGCAGCGCCGCGAGGTCAGTTCGACCGTCAATCCGGTGACGCTGGCGCAGATGGAAGGCCTGATCCGCGACCGCACCAACATGGTGCTGGACAAGCTGCCGCGGAACGAGCCGTTCAATTGGGTCGAACATGTGTCCGTCGAGCTGACCTCGATGATGCTGGCGACGTTGTTCGATTATCCGATCGAGGACAAAGCCCAGTTGATCCGCTGGTCCGACACGTTCATCTGCGACATCAACGCGCCCGACGCCGTGGTGAAGTCCGAAGAAGAGCGATTCGCGAAACAGATGGAATTCGCCGAGCATATGAACGCCTATTGGGAGGATCGCGCGAAGAAACCGAAAAGCTTCGACGTGATCTCGATCCTCGCGCATGGCGACGCGACGAAAAACATGACGTTGCGTGAGAAGATGGGCGTGCTGATCCTGTTCCTGGTCGGCGGCAACGACACGACGCGCAATTCGATGACCGGCGGGATGTGGGGACTCGCGCAATTCCCCGATCAGTTCCAGAAGCTGCGCGACCGCCCGGAATTGACCACCAGCCTGATCCCGGAAATCGTTCGCTGGCAAACGCCCGTCATCCACATGCGCCGCACCGCCGTGGCGGATTTCGAACTGCGCGGGCAACAAATCAAAGCCGGCGACAAGGTCGTGATCTGGTACATCTCCGGCAACCGGGATGAGGAACAGATCGAAAATCCGAACAACTTCATCGTCGATCGCGTCCGCCCGCGCGAGCACATGTCGTTCGGCTTCGGTATCCATCGTTGCCTGGGCAATCGCCTCGCGGAAATGCAACTTAAGATTCTGTGGGACGAAGTGCTGCGCCGCGACCTGAAGATCGAGGTACTGGACAAGCCGGTTTACGCATACTCGAACTTCCTGCACGCGATCCGGAACCTCCCGGTCCGCATCGCCGCCTGATCGTGTCCGGGGCGTTCGCCTGGTCCGCGGACGCCCGGGTCTGATGCGCGTTCTACTGCTGCCATCGATCCCTTATGGCCCGCTCGAACGCCTCGCCGCGGTGGGCGACCACCCTCGCCCTGGCGTGACCGAGGAACTGCGCCGCGATCACGGCATCGACGTGGACACACTTGATCCAGATACGAGCTGGAAAAATCCGTTCGGCCGCATGCATCCGTTTTTCCGCGGTCTCGATCCGTTACGCTCGTTGCGCGTGCTGATCGCGCGGCGGAATTACGATCTGATCGTTTCGGGAAACGATGGGGCGGCGGTGGCGCTGACCGCCGCGCGCGGATTATTCTGGTTCCGGACGCCGATTGTAATCTGGGACCTGTCCCCGGCCGAGCGATGGCGCGTGCGCATCGCCGCGCAAAACTGGACAATTCCGCGGTCGGACGGGGTCATCGCGGTCAACGACATTCAAAAGCCGTATATCGCCCAGAGATGGGGCAAGCACGTCCCCGTCATCACTGTCCCGCATTGGGTGGATACAGAATTTTATCATCCGATGCCCGCCCCCGTCCCAGGTCCCATCCTTACCGTCGGCGACGACGCGGGCCGCGATTATCCGACCCTTCTGGGCGCGCTGGAAAATCTGTCTGTACCCGCTTCGATCCGCACCAGCGTGCCACTCACCCTCACCGAACGTCATCAGTCCGTCACGATACTTCGGGACCGATTAACACCGCGTGCGTTTCGCGACCTGTACGCGAACTGCCGCTTCGTCGTGGTGCCGTTACGCCCAGACACCCGCAACGCCAGCGGTAACAGCACGCTGCTGGAAGCCGCCGCGATGGGCAAAGCCGTCGTCGTCAGCGACTCCGACGGCATCCGAGGCTTCGTGCGGCATGAGGAAACCGGGCTGATCGTCCCCGCCAACGACCCAATCGCATTACGCGCCGCGATCGAACGTCTGCTGGCCGACCCCGCGGAATGCGAGCGAATGGGTCAGGCGGCGCGCGAACTGGCCGAACGAACGGCCTCGCCTGGCGTCTTCGCGGAACGTCTGGCGGCGGCGTTTCGGGCGTTGGCTCGATAGAGCAATTTTCGATTTGGTTGAAGCGGGCTAACCCCCTCCCTCGTCATGGCCCGGCTCGTCCGGGCCACCTGTTCCAGCGCAGTTCTGCCACCGGTGGCCCGGACGAGCCGGGCCATGACGGTAAAAAGGGGAACGTTCATTTCCCAACCAGATTGGAAAACGCGTTAACCGGGATCGGCCACGGGGAACGGCGCCGCCATCTCGATCGCGCGCGCGGCGCGGAACACCAGATCGTCGCGGAACTGCGCCGCCGCGATTTGCACCGAATTCGGCAAGCCGTTTTCGCGCAGGCCCATCGGCACCGTGATGGCCGGCTGGCGGCTGAGATTGAACAAATAGGTCCAGGGCGCCCAGGCGGCGTTGAGGGCTCGGACCGGATCGGACGTAGGGGCGTCAGCCAGCGGAGGGCCGGCCGGGACTGTCGGGCACAACACCAAGTCGTATCGTTGGTGGAACTGCCCCATCGCGTGCCCGACCTGCGCTCGTAACGCTTCGGCATCCATGAACTCGATCGCCGTCATGCCGCCCAGGGCGTAGGCGACTTCGTGGATGCCGGGGTCGAGCAGGTTCGCCAGTTGGGTGGGTGTCGAGGCGACCAGGCGGGACAGCGCGGCACCCCAAACCCGGGAGAAAACAGCGCTGGCGTCGGGGAGCTCGGGCGTGGCTTCCTCGACATAAGCTCCAGCCTCGGACAACAATGCGGCGGCCTGAGCTACCGCGGATAGCGCGTCCGCGTCGGCGGGCGCCTCGAAGCCGGGACGGCGCAGGATGCCAACGGTCAACCCCGCGACGCCGCCCTCGATCCCGTCGCGCCAGTCGCGGCCATCGGTCGGCAGGCAGAACGGATCCCTTATGTCGTATCGCGCCATGACCGAAAACATCAACGCCGCGTCGCGCACCGAGCGTGTCATCGGTCCCGCGCAGGACACTGACCCGAATGCGCTGGCGGGCCATTGCGGCACGCGGGCATTAGTCTTACTGAGTCGCAAAACCGCTCTCGGTCCGAATCCATAAAGCCTTGTAATCGCGGAGATTCGTTGCACCCACCTTGAGGCAATCATGGATCTCCTGGCAAGCGAGTCGAGCCGCCTGCGCTTCGAAACCTACATC
>SHWL01000143.1 GCA_009693865.1 Acetobacteraceae bacterium
TGCACAACCCGGAAGCCGGACTCGCCATCCGTGTGGACAGACAAATAGGGGTAATGATCAGCCAACCGTTCTGACATTCGCTGGCCTTAAGGACCGTCAGATTGGCGGCGCCCCAACGCGGTCGGCAATTTGTTCGGGAATCGTGGGCTTCTGAGGATGTTGACGAAGAGTCCTCCGGAGCGGCATCGTCGGGCTGAGCCAACCAAGGATCATGACGCATGGCGCTCAGCCGTACGACCCGGGTGAACCTGTTGATCAGCAACGGGCATTTTTTGTCGCATTTTTATGTATTGTGCATGCCGACGATGTTCCTGACCTGGCGGGACGCGTTCGAGGTCAGTTTCACGCAGCTGGGCATGACAATCGCGATGATGTCGGCGACGACCGCGTTGTTACAGACGCCCGTGGGGTTCCTGGTCGATAAATATGGCGCACGGCCGTTCCTGGTCGGCGGCACGCTGCTGATGTCGCTGTCGATCGCATCCATGTCGCTGGCGACATCGTTCTGGCAGATTCAATTGCTGGCGGTAATGTCGGGGATCGGCAACTCGGTCGTCCATCCGGCGGACTACGCGATCCTGTCGGGCTCGATCGACAAGGACCGGATGGGGCGGTCGTTCGCGGTGCATACGCTCAGCGGCAACATCGGCTTCGCGACGGGCGCGCCGGTGACGGCGTTCCTGATGGCGGCGATCGGCTGGCGAGGGACGCTGGCGACGGTCGGGCTGTTGGGCGTGCCGGTCGTGCTGTCCATCCTGCTGCAATGCTCGATCCTGAAAGATCAGGTTCGTACGGTGCCGAAAACCGAAGGTGCGATCCTGTCGGGGCGCGAACTATTGTTGAACCGGACGATGCTGCTGTTCTTCCTGTTCTTCCTGTTTGGCGCCATGGCGACGGGCGGAATCCAGGCTTGGCTGGTGACTGTGCTGCACACCGTGAAGGGGATTGAACTGCAGCTCGCCGCGACGGCGCTGACCGCGTACATGGTGGGCTCGACGATGGGAGTGTTGGTGGGCGGGTGGTACGCTGATCGGTTCCGCGATCATATCCTGCCCTTCGTGAGCGGGCTCGTGTGCCTCTCGGCCACGATGATGATCGTGATCGATTGGGTGAACCTGCCGGGTCTGGCGATCATTCCCATCACCTTCATCGCCGGCCTGTCGTTGGGCTCCTCCCGCACCCCGCGCGATATCCTGCTGAAGGACGCGGCGCCGCCTGGGCAGATCGGCAAGGTGTTCGGGTTTGTCAGTTCGGGGTTGCCTCTGGGCGGAGCAATCACGCCGATCCCGTTCGGGTACCTGATCGATAAGGGGTACCCGCAGATGGTGCTGATGCTGGTGGCAGGGATTTTGTTTGTCAGCCTGCTTTTTGGTGGGTCGGCGAAGGCGTCCTCGCGGCGAGGAGCTCCGGTGGCGGTGGCGGCGGAATAGAAAGTGGCCGTCCTCATCCCGCGGAAGCCGTGGCCGCCCGGGTTTCCTGAGGTTGTGGTGCACGGCGAACTGCGAGCCAGGAATGGACATGCCGCTTATACGGCCGCGAAATCCGGTGACGCGGAGGCGGCGCGAGCCCTCGCCGACGATCTGCTTTCCGCCGATGAGACGCAGCGGTTGGGGTATTTTCTCGGCGGCCGGCAGCCGATTTTGGTGGCTGTGACGGCGGATGAAGTTACTGGCTACAACGCGATCCCCGATGCGATGGCGCAAGTACTGGGCGCGTGCCTTGGCCTGGAGGCGGAGTACGGCTCGATTGTGCAGGCAAATAAGGTTGGGCATACCAAGGCGGACGGCTGGCACCGGCTTGTGACGCCCGCGGAGTTCGCCGGCGTGGTCGTTCCGGGAGCCAGCTACTTCCTGGTCGACGATCATGTGGGATTTGGCGGCACCCTCGCCAATTTACGCGGATTCATCGAGCATTGGGGCGGCAATGTCATCGGCATGACGGCCCTGACCGAAACCCGGGCCGCGCGACGGATTTCTGTTCACCTGCAAACCCTGGACATGTTATATGCTCGGCATGGATCAGAGCCTGAAGAATTTTGGCATCGACGACTGGGTCACGGACTCCACTGTCTTACCGACGTGGAAGCCGGATATCTATGTCGTGTCGGATCGGTTGCCGCCATCAAGGATCGAATGGCTCAAGCAACAGAGCAGGCACGTGGCCGAGGTTTGTCGGCGGCCGGCGACACCCTGGAAGCCGCGGTAAGCGGTTCCGGCTGATCGAGCGCGCCACGACCGTTGCGTCGGTAGAGAAATCTCTCCATCTCCGGAACAAACCGCACTGTTTTGAAGCCACATTTCTCCAGAACGCGCTTCGAGCCGGCGTTCTCCGCATGCGCGAAGGCGTGGACTTCCGGCAACCGCCAAATCCCGTCAGCCGAGTTGAGGCAAACCTTTACCAACTCCGTGGCCTAACCTTTCCCCCAGGCGCTGGGATGAAAGAAATAACCGACTTCAGGCCCCCAGCCTGGGTCGAACGGATCCCGATACAGGCCGCCCCATCCAATCGACTGGTCGTCTGTCCTGGTCTCGATCGCCCATGGCGCGTAGCCGTCGCGACGGCGCATCCATTCGTGGACGGCGATACGGCGACGGCACGCTCGGAGCGACGCGTCGACATGTGCGTAACGCATCGCCTCGGCATCGCCCAGGAAAGTGAAGAACGCGGGCATATCGGCCCGGCTCGGGCGACGCAGGCACAAACGAGCCGTTTCACACGTGAACGATTCCCGCGCGGGCGTCACACATGCACTTTCCTCAAAAACCCCGTCCGCGCCACCGCCGAAGCCATCAGGAAATTCGCATCCTGTCCGGACAGGATGAAACGCGCCCCCATCTCGATATAGCGAGGCATCAACGCTTCATTATAAATCCCGGCCATCCCCGGGAATTTTCCATGCTTTTTGCACGCGGCTATCATCTTCGCATATGCGTCCACGACGCGGTCATTGCCGAAATCCCCGTGAATGCCCATTTCAGCACATAAATCGTTCGTTCCGATCAGCAGCACGTCGACACCCGGCACCGCCGCGATTTCCTCCGCGTTCGCGATCGCCGTCGGCGTTTCCAGCATCACCACCGTCAAATTCGCCGCGTTCAACGCCTTCGCCGCATCGCCCGAACTGGCGGCCCGCAGCCCGTAATGCGGCCCGGTACCGCCCATGGAACGATGTCCAACCGGCGGATATTTCAACCGGTCTACTACTTCGCGCGCCTCAGCCGCCGTATCGACATGCGGCATCACGATCCCCATCGCGCCATTGTCCAGCGCCCGCGTCGCTTCCGAATATTGCCCGTTTGGCACGCGCGCGATCGGTGAGATCCCGGCCTCCAGCGCCGCCACGCAAATCTGCGCACACGCATCGAGCGACATCGTTCCGTGTTCCATATCGAGGAACAACCAATCGAAGCCCGCCGCGACCATCGCCGGCGCGATCTCCACGCTGCGGGTCATGCGCACCCCAACACCCAGAGACAACTGATCTTTCTCCAGTTTCTCACGAGCCACATTGCGAACGGTCATGGTTGGTTTCCTCAGGCGAACGAGTCAATGGCGATGGCGATCATCCGGTCCAACGCGGCCAGATCCATGGGATGATCGGTTTCGTTGGTGACGGCGACCGACAGCCTGTGCCGGCGCAGAATGAACACTCGATTGTCCGAGGCTCCCGCGGCCCAGGCGGTCTCTACGGGGAGAGAGGGAAAGCGGTGGTCGATGTTGGTGCGGAAACACGCGGCATAGGACGTGCCGGTATGCGTCGAGGTTGTCGCGTAATCCACCCACCCCGGCGGCAGTAACCTCTCCCCGTTCCACACGCCATCGTTCACGTAGAGCACGCCAAGTTTCGCGTAATCCCGCGCCGTCGCGAACCCGGCGCCGGAGCCAATGAAATTCCCCGCGATATCGGCGGAATGCTGATAACTGCTCATGCCCAGCCGGTCGGCGAGCATTTCGTAAACCGTCCTGTGGTACGGCAGGCCGCGCTTTTCGATCTGGCTCCGGATCACCGCCCCTAACACGTTCATGCCACTGTTCACGTAACGAAAAACCGAACCTGGCAAGGTCGCGACGATCATCCGTTGCGCCATGTCGAACGCGTCCACGCCATCCTGATACACGGCGCTGTTCTCGAACCCGAGCGTGACCGAGCCATCGCCATGCCGCACCGGAAACCCAATTCCCGCGCGCATCCGTACCAAGTGATCGAGTGTGATCAGCCGGTGAATGTCCCTCGGGTCGCGCCACAATGGCGCCGGCGCGGGATCGTGGATGGAGTGAAACCACCCCTCATGGATCATGCGGCCCACGAGGGTACAGGTGATCGCCTTGGTCATGGACCAGCTCGGCGTCGCCCGGTCAGGCGTGCCGAAAGCACTGTAGCGCTCCACCAGCACGCGGTCGGGTGTGCCGATCACGACACCATAGACCCCGGAGGAACTGGCCATGAACGCGTCCAGCGCCGCGGTCATCGCGGACGGCACGGACGCGAGCGGTTCGACCGCGCCACCAACCGGCCAGGGCTTTGCGGCGGCACTGGTGTCGCGCGACAGTCGCCGCGGTTCGAAGCGCGGCGCTGTTTGCTGGCCCAGTACGATTCCGCCGTAACCGGCGCGGGCGATGGCCTGGCCCGTGATCGGGTCGCCAAAGCCGGAATCGGTCCAGGTGACGGTGGCCCGGCGGTCGGCCGCATCGGTGTGAACGGCGAAGCGGCCGTCCCGCACGGCCAATGTCAGCGCGTCCTGAACGTTCAACCCCGCGGGCCGCCCGCTCAGCCCGCCCGGCACCAGCGCCGCCCTGGGCCGGAAATGCCGGTCCGCCGTCGCGCGATCCAATCCACCCACGAACATCATGTCCGCGTAACGTTTTGCCGCGAAGTTCACTGTCCGTTGCCGCAACGCCCGCGCCGAGGCGTCATAAACAACCGGGTCGGGCGGTCCATCGTCAAACAAATGCGGCGTTTGGTCGAAAATCGGCTCGACCGGTAGACGGCCGCTCATTTCGCCATCGCCGGTGCGCGAGCCGTTTCCGGAGTGCCGAAGAACCGGTTCTTCATCCCCTTCTGGTTTTCGTACAGCGAGCCCTGCTTCGCCGCCGGCGGCAACGGCAATCTCACCGGCAGATTCTCCAACCTTGGTTCACGGGACTGCCCGCAGGCCATCAGGCTGTTGAATTTCTCGATCCCACCCGCGTAGCCCAAAAGCGGCCAGGCGTCGGCGTTCCGGAACTGAAACAACAACAACCGCCGGTCGCGATCCGAAACGTTTGGCGCCGAGCCGTGGACGGCGCGCACATGATGCACCGTGATCGACCCCGCTTTGCCAAGCAGAGGCACCGCCTCGCGGTAGTCGACGTCGTGGTTCTCGGGGTCCATCGCGCCGCAGAACACGCCATCGACATGGTGATCGTGGATTGGTCCGCGATGACTGCCCGGAACGATCATCAACGGACCGTTTTCCATCGCCATGTCGTCGAACATCACGCCGACCGCGGCGAGATCGTCGTTGGTATGCGGATAAAAAGCCCAGTCCTGATGCCATTCCACGGGCGCGCCAAACCCCGCGCATTTCATGTTGAGTTTCGCCGTGTCGAACCGGATATCCGGTCCCCACAGGTCCTTCAGCACGGCCAGAATTTTCGGGTGCCGGCTTAATTCCGCGTAGGCCGGGTCATGCAAATGCGCCGTCTTGATGCGCCGCACCCGCGGGATTTCCGTGGTGTGGCTGTCTTCGAGGTCGTAGATTTCGGTGTGGCCGGTCACTCCCCTCGCCCGCTCCACGAACCCATCGGTCACGGCGCTGAGATGCGCGACCTCGGCCGGTGTCAGCACATCCGGAACGACGATGAAGCCGGTGTCGTTGTATTCCTGTATTTGCGCGGCGGTGAGCATGGCGGTCTCCTGGATCCCGGTATCGCCAGCCATGTTAGCGCTTTAGGGCACGGTCCGCCAAGCAAGGCTCATTCTTCCAGGGGCGACGTAACGATCTTGTCAGCTCACCCGGCCGGACCCTCCAACGAAGCGAGCGGCTTCATTTCACGAGTTCGACATCCTCGTAGGACGGAAACGCGCTCATCCAGACATCGCCGATCGTGTGTTTGGCGATGCGCGCGCCAACGCCCATCAGCGCGCGCAGGTCCATGATCGGCGCGAACATCACCCGATCGATCGTGAGTTGTTGAATTTTGAACAAAGTCTCCTTGCGCCGCAGCGGATCGCGCTCACTCGACTGTTGCTGAAACAGCGCGTCGATATCCGGATAGCCGCCGTTGGCGTAGGTGCCCTTGGACTGGATGAACGATTCCACTCGGCTGGCGGCGTTGCCTGAGTTTCCGACGGCGGTCATGAAAATCACCCCGGGCAGCTTCTTTTCCTGCCATGCGGCGAGAAACGACGCCCGCTCCATCGAGCGTAATCTGACGTTGATCCCCGCTGCCCTCAGGTCGTTCACCACGGCCTCCGCCACGGTTGGAAAGCCCGGAATCGCGGCGAAATCCCCGGCATCGAAGCCGCCGGGATAACCCGCTTCGGCGATCAATTGTTTGGCCATCTTCAGATCGTAAGCGCCGGGCTGCGCCTGTAGCGCGTATTCCATGACCCGCGGCACGATCACACCGGCGGGCGGGCAGAAGCCGAGACAGGCCGCCTGGTTGATCGCCTCCCGCTGCAACGCGAAGTTCACCGCCCTCCGCAGCCGAATATCGTGCCACGGCGAAGCAGGATCCCATTGCTTCGGAAACTCGATCCAGAAAATCGACGCATGTTTCGTGGCCACGACCTTCGTTCCGGGTCCGCGTTGCAGTGCCTCGGCGACCGAGCCGTCGAGAGCGAAGGCGATGTCGGCCTCTCCCGTCTTCACCATCACCGCTCGGGTCGTCGCTTCCGGCACGCTTTTCATCACCAGGGTTTTCACGGCTGGCACGCGGCGCCAATAGCCGGGAAAGGCCTCAAGCTCGACCTCGATGCCGGGCGTGTGACTGACGAAGCGGTAGGGGCCGGCCCCGATCGGGTGCTTGCGGAAGCCGTCGTCTCCAACCTTGGTGATGTAACCTTTCGGCACGACGATCCCCGCTGCGCTGGCGGTCGTGCCGAAAAACGTCATGAAATCGGGCCAGGGTTCCTTGAGGTGGAAGCGCACCACCAGAGGATCGACGATCTCGACCCGGTCAACGTGTGCCTTGATCGACGATGACGCGGTGCCCCTGTACCGCTCAAAGCTGAACAGGACATCTTCCGTTGTGACGGGGTCGCCGTTATGGAATTTCAGGCCGGGACGCAGCTTGAACTCATACATCTTCCCGTCTGGACTTTCGCTCCAGGATTCCGCGAGGCTGCCGTCAAGGTTATGCCCAGGATAGGGGCGGACGAGGGCATCGTGGATGGCGAAGAGCATGCCGAACGGCGTGATTTGCGCCGGCGCGGTGGATGGGTCGAACCAGGCTGCCGCGATCGTCACGTGCCATGCCATGACGGCGCGTCCGGATTGAGCGTGCGCGGCGGGCGTCATACCCAGAAGGGCACCCGCAGCCAGCAGCAGACGTAAGCACGATACCTGGAAGAACGTCATGAAGCTCCCCGAGCGCCGTTGGCCGGCGACTCAATGATGATCGTGACCATGAGTTGCGGTCGACCCAGTGTCAACCGCGCCCGCGATTGACGTTTGGCCGGTTTACGGCACCGCCAACCCCTGTCATGCTTCCCTCGCTCATGGAGATAAACACTGGCATGATCCCGATCCTCGACGTCTCCCGCTATTTCGCCGGTGACACGGACGACCTGACCCGGCTTGGCGCCGGATTGCGCCATGCCTTCGAGAATGTCGGCTTTTATTACCTGCGCGGGCATGGCGTTCCGCGCGCGTTGATCGATGCCACCTTCGCCGAATGCGAGCGGTTCCACGCCCAACCGATGGAAAAGAAACTCGCGTTGAAAATCAATGAACATAATATTGGCTATATGCCGATGGGTGGATCGCTCGCGCTCAGTTCCAAGGTCAATAACAACACGAAACCAAGCGTGAACGAGGCGTACTTCCTCCGCCGCGAGCGGACGCCGGACGATCCCGATGTCATCGCCAACAAGCGTTTTCGCGGTCTGAACCAATGGCCGGCGGACCTGCAGGGTTTTCGCGACACCGCGCTGGCCTACATGTCGGCGCTGGAACAGCTTGGCCGGAGGCTGGTGCGAATCTATGCCGTCGCGCTCGATCTGCCACCGGACTATTTCGATGCCATGTTCGCGGAACCGAACATGATCCAGCGCTTTACCCATTATCCTGCGCGGCCGTCCTATGAGGACAACGAATTCAGCATCGCCCCGCATACCGACTCTGGCTTCATGACGCTGCTGGCGCCCTCCGTCGTTCCCGGCCTGTCGATCCGGCTGCCCGATGGTACTTGGTTCGACGCGCCCTCGGATCCCGATTCATTCGTCGTCAACGGCGGTGACATTCTGCGGCGCTGGACCAATGACCGCTTTCTGTCGACACCGCACCGGGCAACGAACAGTTCGGGCCGGCCGCGTTACGCGATCCCATTCTTCTTCGACACCCATCCGGACACCCTCATCTCCTGCTTGCCGAGCTGCCAGTCACCCGAACACCCGCCGAAATATGAACCGATCGCTTATGACAAATACGCGCTTTGGTACGCGACCCGGAACTATTTGCATCTGAACGAGGGGCGCGCCGCGGCCTGATCCATCGAATCATCAGCTTCCGACGGTTTTGCCGGATCGGACCGCGAGGGCTCGCGACAAATCCAACCTCAAGACTTAGGGGACACCGTGCGACGCTGAAATATCCTTGCCGCGATCGGCGCGGTCATGCTCCAACTTGCCCCCCCGGCGCGCGTCTGGGCCGGCGAATCGCCCAAGGAAATTGTCGAAAGATTTTACCGTTTCTCCGCCGGGAAGAACGGAAAGTGGGAGGGCCCATCGGCCTTCAACAACGCCGCGATGCGCAAATCGAACTTCTCGAAGGCTTTGCTACAGGCCGTGGCCTCCGCCGATGCCCGAAACCGTAAGGGCGAACTGGGATGGCTCGATTTCGATCCGATTTCCAACTCGCAGGACCCGAGTGTTAAAGGATTGCGAGTCAGCGTCGTCAGTGACACGGCGGCCAAAACGACGATCCGCGCCGATTTCCGCGCCGAAGAGAACCCAAAAAGCACGGCCTATCGGGTCGATTACGACTTCGTCCTGGAGGGAACGTCGTGGAAACTGGACGACATCCGGAATCCCATTGGAGATCGATGGTCGATTCGAAAATTGGCCAAGGAGGCGACGGCGGCACCGAAACGTTGATGTTCTGCCGGTTTGGCACCAGCCGCGGCGGCATTGCCGCGCCCGCGCCAAAAGGACCGGCTCATATGTCACGTAAACGTATCATTGCCATTCTGGCGCTGACCACCTGGGCTGGATCCGCCAACGCATTCACCGGCAAATGCGTGCTACAGGTCGATGGCAAGACCTATCTGAACGGGCCCTGTCCCATCACGCTGGAAAAAGGCGGCGACTTCACTGTTGGGGCCGACGGCACCAAATCAGCGAAGTTCTTCGCCACGGTCTTGATCGACAAAGAGGCCGGTACCGCGGACGGATGGTGGAATGGCACGGAAGGCGGTGGTCACGCGCATGACAAGCTTGGCACATTAACCCGCCAGGGCGCCTGTTGGGTCAACGAACGCGCCAAGGTGCGCGCCACACGGTAACGCGTCCTCCATCGGTCAAGGCTCGGAAAAGCCCACCGGCCGCGCCATGAAGGTAAGAACGCGTCCGGCGCCCAAAACTGACGAACGCCGTGCGCCGCCACCCGGATTTGCCACCCCGCGAGGGAACTGGCATACCGCCGCGCCAACCTCCACCCAGGCCCCTGGGCGGGCGCGAGTCCGTATGTCTATGGGCCCTTCATCAGACAGCCAAGAGGAACACCTCGGATGCACACGGCCCAATACTTGATCCTCGCCTGCGGTATCGCGGCGTTGATCTACGGCCTGATCACTGCCCGGCAAGTGCTCGCGCAAGATCCCGGCAACGCCAGGATGCAGGAGATCGCCGCGGCGGTCCAGGAAGGCGCCAGCGCCTATCTGAACCGGCAATACACCACGATCGGGATCGTCGGCGTGGTCATCCTGGTCATCCTGGGTGGCTTCCTGGGAGTGCATACGGCGATCGGCTTCGTCATCGGCGCGGTGCTGTCCGCGGCGGCCGGCTATATCGGCATGAACGTCTCGGTCCGCGCCAATTGCCGCACCGCGCAGGCGTCGCGGAACGGCCTCGCGGCCGGCCTGGACGTGGCCTTCAAGGCGGGCGCCGTCACCGGCATGCTGGTCGTGGGCCTCGGGCTTCTGGGTGTCGCGGGCTACTACTTTGTGCTCCGGGCGGGCCATGGCGCCGCGATCACCGACGATCAGCTCCGCAAGGTGCTGGAGGCGATGGTCGCCCTTGGCTTCGGCGGCTCGCTGATCTCCATCTTCGCCCGTCTTGGCGGCGGTATCTTCACCAAGGGCGCCGACGTGGGCGCCGATCTCGTGGGTAAGGTTGAAGCCGGTATCCCCGAGGATGACCCCCGCAATCCCGCCGTGATCGCTGACAACGTGGGCGACAACGTCGGCGACTGCGCCGGCATGGCCGCCGATCTGTTCGAGACCTACGCGGTCACCATCGTCGCCACCATGCTGCTCGCGGGGATCTTCTTCACCGGCCCGGTGCGCGACGCGATGCTGATGTTGCCGTTGGGCATTGGAGGCATCTGCATTCTGACGTCGATCGTCGGGACGTATTTCGTAAAACTCGGCGCCGATAACGGAATCATGTGGGCGCTGTATAAGGGCCTGATCGTGACCGGTATCCTGTCGGTGGTGGGCGTCGCCTTTATCATCAACCAGTTCGCGGGCTTCAGTACGCCCCTGCCGATCGCCGGCGGCGGCTCGACCACCGGTATGTCCTTGTTCATCTGCGCCCTGATGGGCCTGGCCGTGACCGGCGCGCTCGTCTGGATCACGGAATATTACACTTCCACCGAATACCGCCCGGTGCGCTCCATCGCGCAAAGCTCCACCACGGGTCACGGCACCAACGTGATTCAGGGGCTGGCGATCTCCATGGAGGCAACCGCGTTGCCCGTGGTGATCATCAGCATCGGCATCATCGTCACCTTCATGGTCGCGGGCCTGTTCGGCATCGCGGTGGCGGCGACGACGATGCTGTCGCTGGCGGGTATGATCGTGGCGTTGGACGCGTACGGCCCGGTGACCGACAACGCGGGCGGCATCGCCGAGATGGCCGATCTGCCCAAGGAAGTCCGGGTCACGACCGACGCGCTGGACGCGGTCGGCAATACGACCAAGGCGGTGACGAAGGGCTATGCGATAGGCTCGGCCGGCCTGGCGTCGCTGGTGCTGTTCGCGGCCTATACACAGGACCTCGCGCATTACTTTCCGAACCTGAAGGTCGATTTCGGCCTTACCAATCCGTTCGTGGTGATCGGGTTATTCGTTGGCGGCATGCTGCCCTATCTGTTCGGGGCAATGGGCATGACGGCGGTCGGACGCGCCGCCGGAGCGGTCGTGATCGAGGTCCGGCGGCAGTTTCGAGAAATCCCGGGTATCATGGAAGGCACCGCCAAGCCGGAATACGGCAAGGCGGTCGATCTGCTGACGAAGTCCGCGATCAAGGAGATGATCGTACCGTCGCTGCTGCCCGTGCTGGCGCCGATCGTGCTGTGGGTCATCATCGACATCATCGCGGGCCGAGCCGCGGCCTTCGCGTCTCTGGGCGCGATGCTTCTGGGCACGATCGTGACGGGGTTGTTCGTCGCGCTGTCGATGACCTCGGGCGGCGGCGCCTGGGACAACGCGAAGAAATACATCGAGGAAGGGCATCACGGCGGCAAAGGCTCGGACGCGCATAAGGCGGCGGTGACGGGCGATACCGTGGGCGATCCCTACAAGGATACCGCGGGCCCGGCGGTGAACCCGATGATCAAGATCGCCAACATCGTGGCGCTGCTGCTGTTGGCGGTGCTTGCGGGGTGGTTGAAGTAGGCCGGTCCGCTTCAGCGGCAAAAATAACGGCCCGGGACGCGAGTCCAGGGCCGTTTTTCGTGAGGCTCAATCGGCGGCGGCCCCGAGACCGCCAGTACTACTCCGCCGCCGCCCGGTTGGCGATGGAGATCGCCTCGTCCCAGCAGTTCTCATTATGGAAAATCGGTCTCTGAACCGGCCGTCCCGAGCCAGTTCCCGCGATTTGGTCCTCTGTCGTTTCAGGCCTGACCGAGTCTGATCGGCCACACTTTTGCGCAAAGTGCGTGAGCCGGCCTTTCAGGCC
>SHWL01000144.1 GCA_009693865.1 Acetobacteraceae bacterium
CCTCTACACATTGATGCAGGTGTTTTCGGTGACAGTATTTGAAAAGGCCTCGATAGAATCTGTGATTTCTCAAACAGCTGACAGTTCCGAACACGTCATGGACGATAACCAATTGAATTTATTCAGCTATTGACCGGACAATAGTGAGTTCGTCGGTTATTTCCGTGATGTGGTGCGCCTTGATGTCTTCAAGGTTCATGTGGTGGATAGATTTGAAGTATGTTTTGAGTAGATATTCGGCTGCTTCCACCGAACTTGGGCGGTTCTTTTGTTTGCGGGTCTCCATAAACAGAGCGAGGGCATCCTCGAACGTCAGACGCTTCGGGCGGAGCTTCCCGAGGGTTCGTTCGGCCAGGATACGCTTGGCCTCGCTACGGGCATCCTGGAGCGAAATAATGGGGTATCTGCCGATGGTTATGCGCTCCCGCTGCTTGCCATAGGTCAAGACGAACGCCTTGACGCCAGCCTTGGTGACGCGCACGCCAAAGCCGGTGAGCTGGTCGTCGAGGTGGATTTTGAAACCCTGGGGCGGGGCTGCCAGATTACGCACGACAATATCGGTGAGTCGCATAAAAAAGTCTCTCCCGTGTCTCTCTTTTGGGGGGATTAAGGGGGATACAGGGTGAGGAGACGTTACGCAACCATTTTCGCAACCTACTGAAAGAATTTGAAAATGAGGAAATTCGATGAACGGCGAGGAACCCAAAAAGGAGTTGGACATTCTGTTGCCGTTCTGACGCCGGGTGGCGAGGCATGGTGGTCCGAGGTAGGGTTTCCGGCATGACCCAACCCGGTTTCATGCTGACGCCGATCGGCTCGATCTCCACCCCGTGGCGAACCGTCGCGGATTGCCCGCGCAACGGCCGCCAGCCCGATCCCGCCCCGGTCTGCCGTGTCCACATTCTACCGGCGTTCGTTCCCGGGCTGCTCGGGTTGGAGGGCATGTCGCATTTGATCCTGCTGTATTGGCTCGATCAGGCGAAATCGTCCCAACTTGTGTTCACGCCCCCATTCGACCCCGAGCCGCGTGGGGTTTTCGCGACACGAGGACCGCGGCGGCCGAATCCGATCGGTATGTCTGTCGTCAGGTTCGATGGGCTCGACGGTCCGGACCAATTGCTGGTGCGGTTTCTGGATTGCGTCGACGGGACACCGTTGCTGGACATCAAGCCTTATTTGCCGACCACGGACGCCGAGCCGGACGCCGCGATGGGCTGGCTGGCGCCGCACGCGACGCGGAATACGAATACGGAACCGTGATGTTCGGCGCCTTAGACCGGGTCGCGAGCCAGCCCCCACCGATGCGCCCGGTGGACACCCCGGGGCCAAACTTTCCGATTTGCTTCCACCAGCCCGCCATGGATCTTAAATTTTGGTCATGTGAGACCGGCTGACTGGCGCCCAGGCACGCTCGGATCGCGGGAAAACCGCGACCTGCCACCGATTTTCATGCGCCCCGTTCGAGCCTTGCCCCGAAACCCGCGCGACACCGGTTGTAAGGCGCCGGTAACCGGTTTTGTCGTGATATCGCCCGGCGGTTGAACTGGACTCCTGTGATGCGATTATTTGAGGACACGAGGCGGAGGGCCTGGCGGCACATGGGCCGGCAGGCTTCGATCGCTATCTGGATGGCAGTGATGCTTCCCGGGCTCATCATGGGGCTGTCCCTCGGGGTCGAAGTCACCAGTTGGGCGGCGGTGCAGGTTTCGCTGCAGCGGGCCGCCGATGTCGCGGCGATCGCGGGGGCCATCAACTACAAGGCCACCACCAACAAACAGACGGCCGCGACCTTCGCGGCCCGGATCGCGCAATTGAATGGAGGCACGGGCACCGCGTCGCCATCGTGGAACGCCGGAACCAGCACGCTGACGGACAATCTGATCACCGCTCAGGTCGTCACGGGTTGGCAGACGACCTCTAACACCGCGTTGAAAGTCACCGTGCAAAAGGTCATTCCGGCTGGAGTGTCGAAGGCCTTCAGCTCCACCGCGTCGTACACGGTGACGGCCACCGGGACCGCCGAACTGATTTCCACGACCTCGGCGGGGAGCGGGGGACAGCCCTGCGTCGTGGCGCTGGCCGGGAATACCGGGGTTACAACCGGGACCAACCTGACGATCAGCGGTACCAATACCATCGACGCGACGAGCTGTACGATCCGCTCCAACACCGGAATGACGATCACCGGCACTAACAATGTCACCGCACAGGCAATTTATGTCGGTGGCACACTCACCAACACAGGTTCGAACTCGATCACGGGCACCGTTTATCAGAATCAGGGCCAAATCCCCGATCCGTACGCCAGCGTTACGGAGGTGCAGACAGCGCTGACCACTGCCAACAGTGCGAGCGGCGCGACCGCGATCAGTTGTACCGGGTCGCTCACATGCGATGGGCCAAGCGGCAAGACAAGTTGCACCGGGTCGGTATGCACGATCCAACCAGGCACGTACGCCGGTTTATCAGTCATCGGCAGTGGCACCGTCAATTTTATCCCGGGTCGTTATACGTTTACCGGAAATGTCCTTTTCGATGGGTTGAACACGATCGTAGCCTCCGGCGTCACGTTCGTGATGGCGGCCAGCACATCGGGAACCCCGAACACGCTGCAATTCAACGCCAATTCGAATATCACGTTCTCCGCGGCAACCACGGCGGGGGCGATAAATGGTCAGATCCCCGGCATCCTGTTCGCGAGCACCAGTACTGGCGCATCTGTCAATAATGGCAGCAACACCAGCACTCTTACCGGTGTGGTCTATTATCCCAACGGTACTTGGACGGATAACGGGTCCAATATTTCAAACACGCCTGGTTGTTATCAACTTATCGCCAAAACCATTACTGTCACCGGATCGGCGAATTTCGGAACGACGAACTGCGCCGTATACGGCACGACGGGATTCACAAGCGTTTCCGGCACCACGACAAGGTCCGCCCAGATTGTTCACTGAAACCAGCGCGATTGAACGTTGGAACATGGCACCCGCTCTTCTCAGTCACGGTCCGGCCGGCACCTCGGGGAGAGTGTGCATGCCGTAGGGCTGGAGGCCGCCGTGTCCTGATCGGAAACTGGTCCAAAGCGCCAGGACACACGGCCGGCGACGGCAGTCCCGAAAGCCGGCTCAAACCGGGGGAGAGGATCGTCGCGAGATCGGCGCCCCCGTCGTCCGGCTCACCCATGACATCGCCCCCCACCACAGCAGCTTCACCTCGCAACCGATTTCCTGGGCGATCCGCCGTTGTCCGTCAATCGTGAGTTCCATCGAGGCGGCGGCCATGTCTCAATAATCCCGGTTCTCCCGGTCCCGGTTGTCCCAATCGAGGTCGTTCATGCGCTGAACCCTTCTCGCGGCGTCGAGCTAAGGCGGCGCCCAAAGATAATCGCTTTGATCGGGCACCAGCCTCCCCTCGTCATGGTTCGGCTCGACCGGACCATCGGTCGCGGTACAGTGCCGCTTCGGATGGTCCGGTCGAGCCGAACCATGACGTGAAGAGGAAGGCGGCGCGATTCGTTTATCTTTGGGCGTCGCCTAAGGACGTTTTCTCGCCTGTATCGCGATGCAGCATGAGCGTGACTTGCCTAATTGACAAGCATTTTGTGACATAGTCTGAAAATGATGAATAATTAGGCGATTCAGGCCGTGGCTGCCCCGCCTCCGGTCCGGTGCGCCGGACCGAAGAGCGGGTGCCGGGACGGTTCAACCAGGCTCCGGCATTTTGGGAAAGCTTTTCAGGTCGCCGCCAAGCGAGACCCAGGGCATCTTTGCCTCACAGTAAATCTCCATCGCGGGCGCCAGCCAGCTTGAATCATCCAGCGTGCCAGCGCGAATCATCACCACGCCCTGCATGATGTCGGCGGTGCCGATGACCGGAGACCCACAGTTCGGGCAAAACGTCGAATGCGTGGCCTGGCCGCTGTCGCCCGTGCTGTCATAAACCTTGACGTCGCCCGTGACAGTCAGAGCGGGGGCCGGGATCGCGATCACGACGGAAAACGATGTCCCCGTGGTTTTCTGGCAGGATTTGCAGTGGCAGATGCCCGAGAAAATCGGATCCGCCTCCGCGCTGTAACGCACTTTCCCGCAGGAACAGCCGCCTACGATCTTCGCCATGTCATGTCTCCTGTTTTGGGCCGCTTGAGCCTGGCAGATTTCCGGCCATCCAGCCAACGGATTTCAGACGGTCACACAATCTTCCCTTCGAAGGGCGGCAACAGGTCCGGCGCCTCGAATTCCAGCACCCACAGGTCCGGATCGAACCCGACCTGGCGGGCGACGTAGGCGTTGGCGGTGTCCTGATCGACCGGACCGGCGCCGGTGCCGCGCATCCAGGCGACCTCGCCGCGCGCGCCCCTGATCTGGGACAGTACCGAGAAACCCTCGCGCCCATGCAGCACCACCAGCACGCCGCCCGCATCCGGATCGCCCTTGCGCAGCACCATTCCGGGCCGCCCGTCCTTGTCGCCCAGACGGAGCGCCATGCTGACCCAGAAACCGGCCTTGACGCGAGGCTCGCTCATTTCTTGTCCGGCCCGGCGTCGAGCAACGTCAGATTCTGCGCCGCCAGTTCCGCCGCCTCGCTGTTCGGATCGGCCTCCCTGGCGTGAATCCAGTCCTTTCGCGCGCCTTCGGTGTCGCCCATCCGCTGGCGCAATATCCCGCGCTCGAGCAGCGTCTCCGCGTCTTCCGGGTCCAGCGCGATCGCCTTTTCGATGTCCGATCGCGCCTCGGGCAGCATGTCCAATCGCCGCCAGACCGACGCCCGCAGCACCAGGGCATCGGCGCGGGTCGCATCCAGCCGCAATGCCTGATTGAGGTCGTCCATCGCGTGAAGCGTCCGGCCCAGAGCGTCGTTCGCATTGGCGCGGCCGATCAGCAGATCGGGATCGTCGGGGGAAATCTCCAACGCTTCGGTTGTGTCGTTCAGTGCGGCCTCGGCCTGATCCACCATCAGCCGCGCCTCCGCGGCCTGACTGAGCAGGACCGCGCGCATGAGACCCTGGACCTTGCCGCCACGAGCAAGGGTTTCCAGCATGGCGGCGCCGGTTTCAGGCTCTCCGGCGGCGATGGCGGCCAGTGCCTGGCAATGGATCGCGGTATCGCCGCCGCCGGCGGCTTTCCACGCGGCCGCGATTGCCTCGGCCCCCTCGGGGTCTTCGGCCAGCATGGTCAGGCATTTGTCGTATTGATCGCCCTCGGCGATGCGGGGGGGAAAGGGCGGGGTAGGAAGGGCGTCAGGCTCCATTCCGGCCTGGGGCGCGTCCGGGATGATGCCGCGCAGCCACCAGGTTGCTCCGCCGGCGGCGCTCAGTACCAGGACGATGGCGCCGAGGACGGCCGGAAGACGAACGTTCATGGGGTTATCTGACCAGCCGGTTCGAAGTGCGCAAACGAGTTCTGACCGATATGGTGGCCCGCGGGCAGATCGCCGTAAGGCGGGAACGGGACGCTGCCCAGGGTGCCGGTGAAGACGGAGTCGTGGATCAGAAGCGAACGGCGGACCGTGGGCCAGACCGTGTCGGACAGGATGTCCTGGTCGATGTGGTTGTTTTCCATCCGCCAGGCAGTCCAGTGGCGGAACAGATCGGTGGGCGAGGGCAGAATGCCGCCTATCCCGCCCCACATCCCCGCCAGGATCAGATCCGTGTGCGTGTACCAGTCGCGCATCGTGTGAAACCAGCTATCCGATTGGCACCACGCGTCGACCGCCACCCGCTCCTTGACTGTCAGTATCGCATCGGCGTCGCGGACCAGGAATCGTTTCACCGAGGGGTCGTGAATCACCTCGAACCGCCACAGCAGCCGGCGATGGCCTGGTTGTCCCGGTGGCAAGATCATCTGGCGCGACTGCACACCCTGGCGCCCGAGGTTGGCGATAAATTCGTGATCGACGGTGGTGTCGTAATAGACGCGGATCGACCAACCCGGGAACAAATGCGGCAGAATGCGGATGTTCTCCGCCAACGGCACCAAATAGCGCGGCTGGTTCCCCCACAGGCTGTAGGCGATCACGTTCGCCGCCGGATCGCCGGTATCGAACGGCGGCGGCGGGCCGGGCGGCAGGTCAACGACGGGTGCGCGTTCACCGAACATCCGATCCTTTGCTTCCAGGGCCGCGCGGCCCGCTTGCACGGCTTCGGTGGAATGTCCGAGTTGGTTCAGAGCCTCGCACAGGCAGTCATGCACGTTAGGACTGCTGGACCCCAGGGTCAGTGCCTGACGGCAGGCAGCGACGGCACCATCGGAATCGCCCGCCGTCATCAAGAACACCCCGAGATTTTCGTGCAAGGACGGGTCGCCGGGGAATTGGCTCAGTCCTTCCCGCAGCACCTCTGTCCCGCCCGCAAGATCCTGGGCAGCGAACAGCAGCAGCGCGAGGAACAGACTGTCGTCCGCCGTTGCCGGTCCCGCCGCCATCGTCTTGCGTTGGACAGACATCGCCTCGGCCAGATCGCCACGCGCGTAACAGTCATGGGCGATCTGGCGCAATTCGTTCCGGGCAGACTCGTCGAGCGGCGCGAAGCGATCCGGCATCAGAGGAGTTCTTGCATGAGATTGGCGTCCGCGCTCACCGGCATGGCCGGAGCCGGACGGGAGGGCGTGAATGATCGCGTCACCATGGTCTGAGGCGGTATCACCGGCGGCGCGGCGTTGTCGAGCGGCATCTCGGGGGCCGCGCCAGGATGGGGACACGATCGCGCGGTCTCTCATCCTGTAGCAGCCTCGGTGGCTCTGGACCTCTGGGTTCTCTGGGATGAATTCTTTCTTTTGTGTTTGCTCGCGCTCGGGCCGGATCAGGGGTGCTACCGGTTCCCTGAATGAGCCCTCGGTCGGCATCGCAACGGAACAGCCTCCGGGGCTCTGAGTCTCTGGGTTCTATTGGATGAATGCTTTCTGGTGTTTGCTCGCGCTCGGGCCGGATCAGGGGTGCTACTCGACCTCGGCATGAGCTTTGTATCGGCACCGTAAGTTTTTATCTGGGAGAACCCAGAGGTTCAAAGCCCCAGAGAAGCGGGACCGGCACACTGGCGCGACCTGAACAAACCCGGATTTGTTAGCGGCCTGGACCGCGGAGCCCTTCTGTCGTCTCCCAGGCCGCCGCGAAAGATTGGACGAACGGCGGGAACCAACGCGTCAAATTGAGATGTAATGATCCCGGTGTGTCAGCCGGAAGCTGCTTTCGCCTCCCGCCGCCGGTGCAAAATGAACTCGGTATAGCGGTTCGGTTGCGTTCGACCCTCGAAGATCAGATCGCTCGCGGCCTGGAACGCCGGACCCGCGAAGGTCGGGGCCATCGGCTTATAGGCCGCGTCGCCGGCGTTCTGCCGGTCCACCTCCGCCGCCATCCGGCGCAGCGTTTCCATCACCTGGTCCCGCGTCGTCACCCCGTGGTGCAGCCAGTTGGCGATGTGCCGCGAACTGATGCGCAGCGTCGCGCGATCCTCCATCAACCCAATGTCATGAATATCGGGCACTTTGGAGCAGCCGACCCCCTGATCGATCCAGCGCACGACATAACCCAGGATATCCTGGCAGTTGGCGTCGAGCTCTTGCTGGATATCCTCGGGCGCCCAGTTTGGGCGGTCGGCGACGGGGATCGCCGGCAGTTCGGCCAGCTTCGGGCGCGGGCGCGAGGCCAACTCCGCCTGCCGCGCCGCCACGTCCACCTGGTGGTAATGCAGCGCGTGCAGCGCGGCGGCGGTGGGCGAGGGAACCCAGGCCGTGTTCGCGCCCGCCTGAGGATGGCCGATCTGTTGTGCCAGCATGTCCGCCGTCCGGTCTGGCGCCGCCCACATCCCCTTGCCGATCCGCGCCTTGCCGCGCAGCCTGCATTCCAGGCCGATATCGACGTTCTGGTCCTGGTACACCTTGATCCAGGTCGTGCCGCGGATGTCGTTCTTGCGGATCGTTGGGCCGGCTTCGATCGACGTGTGGATCTCGTCGCCGGTGCGGTCGAGGAACCCGGTGTTGATGAACGCCACGCGCTCCTTCGCCGCCGCGATGCAGGCTTTCAGGTTGGCCGAGGTCGTACAACAGCGCCGCGTAGCCGGCCCAGAACGTGGCGGGCTCGACGCCGGTCCCGGGGATCGCCTCGGCGGTCACAAAATCATGGAGGGAGCGGGCGATCTTCAGTCCGGCAACGTCGACCAGATCCATTCCCGGTGAATCCTTTGTTCCGGATTTTCGCCGGGCACACGCGGTTGATCAGGACGGATGCCCGCGCGGCGCATGGTGCGCTGCAACATAGAGCCGCGAGGCGCCGTGGGGAAGAGGATTTCGCGGTTTTTTCCGCACCGCACAAATGCCTCCCGGAACCCTCTCCGGCTGGGGCCTGCCGGGTCAGGCGGATGCGCGTCTCGGGGACATCCCGGTATTTCAGCGCCCTGTCATACTTGGCCCTGGACAACGCAGCAGGAACGAATTAGCACTGCGACGCATTCTCAACTCGTCTCTGGGGGCAGGGTCGTTTTCCGGAGGCAGGCAACGTGAAATGGTCCATCCTGGCGAGCGCGCTCGCCATCGGTCTCACCGCTTTATGCAATCCGGCGGGGGCGGCCGAGGTAACCCTGTACACAACCCGCGAGCCCGGTCTGATCCGGCCATTGCTCGATGCGTGGACGGCCAGTACCGGGACCAAGGTAAATACCGTATTTTTGCAAGGCGGATTGGCCGAGCGCGTGCAGTCCGAGGGCGCGCGCTCACCCGCGGATCTCATGATCGTCGTCGACGCCGCGACGTTGCTCGATCTCGCCCGGCGAGATCTGACCCAGCCAATTCGGTCGGAGGCCCTCGACAGCGCGATCCCGGCGAAATTCCGCGATCCGTCCGGGCATTGGTTCGGGTTATCCCTCCGGGCCCGGGTCATTTTCGTGTCGAAGGACCGGGTCCCGGCCACGGAGAACCCGACTTACGAGGATCTGGCCAACGAACGCTGGAAGGGCCGGGTGTGCATCCGGGGTGGCCAGCACCCATACAATACCGCGCTGTTCTCGGCGATGCTCGCAAAGCATGGTGAGGCGAAGCTGGAAGCCTGGTTGACCGGGTTGAAATCGAACCTCGCGCGCCGCCCGGCCGGCGGAGATCGCGATGTCGCCAAGGATATTCTGGCCGGCCAATGCGATGTGGGCGTCGCCAATATCTACTACTTTGGCCTGATGATGTCGGGTGCCGGCGGGCCCGAGCAGAAGAAATGGGTGGAGGCCGTGCGCGTCGTGTTTCCGGCATTTTCCGACAAGATTGGCACACACACGAACATCTCCGGCGCCGCGGTGGCGAAGCACGCGCCGAACCGCGATGGCGCGGTCAGGATGCTGGAGTTCCTGGTCACGCCGGACGCGCAGCGCATGCTGGCCGAAGGCAACTTCGAGGCGCCAGTGCGTCTGGGTGTGCCCGCTCATCCCATCATCGCCGCGCTCGGTCCACTGCGGCCGGACAGTGTGACCCCGGCGCAAATCGCCGATGGGCGCCAGGCCGCGAGCCTCGCGGTCGACCGTGTCCATTTTGACCAATAGCGCGACAAGGCCAGGCCGCTGTTAACCCGGCTCAGCGCGGCCGCGGTCGCATCGCTGACGCTGGTACCGGTGGTGTCTCTCGCGACGATCGCCGCGAGAGGGTCCGGAGAGCTGTGGCCGCATCTGCTGCGCCACGTTCTGCCGTCAGCTTTGATCGAGACAGCCGCGTTTCTTTCGGGCGTCGGGCTACTGGTCCTGCTGATCGGGGGGGCCACCGCCTGGCTCGTGACGCAGTACCACTTCGCCTGCCGCCGCCTCCTCTCCTGGGCGTTGCTTCTGCCTTTGGCGATGCCCGCGTATATCGCGGCCTACGCTTACATGGATGTGCTGCATCCGATCGGGCCGGTCCAATCGGTGCTGCGCGCGGTCCTGGGCATCACCGATCCACGTGGACTCGCTCTCCCTGATATCCGTTCCCTCGGTGGCTGCATCCTGGTCACCAGCTTCGTGCTGTATCCGTACGTCTATCTGAGTGCCCGCGCGGCCTTCGCCGTGCAGGCGGCGGACGCGCTTTGGGCGGCGCGCGGACTGGGAGCATCCGGATTTTGTCTGTTTCGCCGGGTAGGCCTGCCAATGGCGCGCCCAGCGCTGGCGGTCGGTGTCAGCCTGGCACTCATGGAGGCGCTGAACGATGTCGGCGCCAGCGAGTTTCTCGGTGTTCGCACGCTCACGGTCTCGGTCTACGTGACCTGGCTGACGCGAGGGTCGCTGGAAGGCGCGGCGCAAATCTCGTTGCTGCTGGTTGGCCTCGTTGTGCTGCTGCTGAGTCTGGAGCGTTGGGGCAGGACGCATTACGGTTTTGTCGGCGATATCAGGCCATCCGATCCGATCGACCTCACCGGGGGCCAGTCGGTCATGGCGGCGCTTGCTTGCTTTCTGCCGGTCGCATTCGGCTTTCTTCTGCCGGTGAGCCATTTGGCGGTAACCGCCTGGGAACGGACTGTTGCATTCGGCATGCCGCGCGACCTGCCGATCTGGATCGCTAACAGTGCGTGGTTCGCGATCTGGGCCGCGCTCGTGACGGTGGGCGGTGGGTTGATCGTGGCCTTCGCGGCCCGCGTCAGCGGCGGAGGTTTCTTGTCACGGCTGGGGGTAGCAGGCTACGCGCTGCCCGGGGGAGTGGTGGCCGTCGGATCGATCATTGGCACCGGTGCGATGGACGAAGCGGCGAACACCGTCTGGCTGGCCATCGGTGGAACCGCGATCGCATGGACCCTCACCGGGTCGGCGCTGGCGCTGGTCATGGCCTACGCCGTGCGATTCCTGGCCATTCCCGTCTCCGGTTTTGACGCCGCCTATGCGCGGCTCGATCCCGACTACGACAATGCGGCCCGCGGCCTGGGTTGCCAGCCCGGCCGGCTGCTGCGCCGGATCCATCTGCCGATGCTGCGGTGGCCCCTGACGGTGGTCGCGCTGCTTGTGTTCATGGACGCGATGAAGGAGCTGCCGGCGACGTTGCTGCTGCGGCCGGTCAATGTGGAGACCCTGGCGACCGCCGTGTACGGCGAGGCAATCCGCGGCACGTACGAGGACGGCGCGATGGCGGCGCTCGCGCTGGTCGTCGTGGCGATGCTACCCGCCGCGTTCATGGCGCTCATGGAAGGGAGGTGGCGGCGCACCCTGAAGCGAGGCACCGCCATGCGAACCGCGATCTCCGGGCCGCCCGCCGGAGCGCTTCGGTAGGGACGCGGGCCCGGTCCCCGGCGGTCGCGAATTTCACCGCCCTGGCCGCGCGGCCCGGTGTACCGGCCGTCACGTCCGGCCGCGTGATTTTTGTTGCAATACCGGTGAGACCATACCGAACTTGTTACTGAATGAGGTGTCGCCTGGCGGCCCCAATGGTTGCCGGCCGGTTCGGTGAACGTGCCAGCGAACGCCATAATCCCGTGCCATTTCGCGACCTGAAATGCCATGCCGCGACGGTGGCGGTGTCAGGAGCGGAACATGAGGGAATTTCTCAGTCTGGTCATGATTATCGCGTTGGTCGTCCCGGCTCAGGCCGGCCTCGGCATAACTCCGCCGGCCCGCGCGCCATCGCCGGTGATCCCCGTCGCCGACGGGTGCAGTCCCGGGTTCCATCGCAATAACGAAGGTCATTGCCGGCCGAATTATCTTGAACGGGAGCGCGAGGAGCGCCGCTATGAGCGCCTGGAATGCCCGCGCGGGTATCACCTGGGCGAGGGTGGCCGGCGTTGCTGGCCGAACCGACGTTCGGGCAAGGCCCGGTCCTGGAACCTTTGGCCGGCCGTTACCGGGGTCCGGGCCACGTTTTTTTTCGAGGTCGATATCCCGTTTTGGGGATCGGCCACGCGACATTTCCCACCGATTGGTGCATTATCGAGCGGGGACTCTCCTCGGACCGGCCCGATGAGACACGGCTGGCCGCGAAGCGGAGGTCCTCCTAACCAAACGGCGCGCCGCCAAGGCGTAAGCCCAGGGGAATGCTCGGAATTGGCCTAACCCATATTTAACATCGACCAAAATAAACTCTGACTGATCAGGCCTTTGCGGCCTCCCGGCGGCGCGAGTGGCACTACATCCACGTCATGTGAGGGTTACACGGTGAGTTTCCTCACCCCGCCGGGCGCGGCGCCGATGCCCAGAAG
>SHWL01000145.1 GCA_009693865.1 Acetobacteraceae bacterium
TCATCCTCCGGCGTGACCGGAGGATCGGTAGCGGCACATATCCGCGTATCATAGCGCCAAAAAGCGATGCGTTGTGCCGCTTCGGATCCTCCGGTCATGCCGGAGGATGACGATTGGGGAGAGGTCTGCAGCCAAAATGAGAATTGCTGGTGGCTGGCGGCCGGTGCTTGACGAGCACTTCGCGCGGGTCACTACTCCCGGATATTGTTCGCTCGTGGGAGGAAAACAGATGTCAGTCCGTTTGGTGGTCTCGATCAACGCGGCACCTGGTAAAGGCGCCGAACTCGCCGCCGCGTTCAGGACACGGTGCCTCGACGTCATGAAAGAGCCGGGGTGCGAACAGTTCGAAGTGTTTCAGAGCGTGTTGAACCCCGACAAACTCGCGCTGCTGGAACTGTGGACGGACCAGGCCGCGCTGGACGTTCACGCCGGAGTCAACACCACCCGCGCGCCGCTTCCGGCCGGCCTGCGCGGCTCGGGCGGATCACGCGAGGACTACGACTTCAAACTCCATGGGTAGGGCGCGCGATGAAAGTCTCGTATTTCGAAACCGGCCGCTACCGCGCGCCTGAATCGTTGCCCGCGCGGTGGCCGATGCCGCCCGGAGCCTATGAGCCCCGGGAAGGCGTGAACGTCTTCCAGGGCATGGTCGAGCGAATCACGTTGGCCGAGAAACTCGGCTACGACTGGGTCAGCCTGTCGGAGCACCATTATTCGCCGCGCATCCTGACACCCTCGCCACCGGTCGCGGCGGCCTACATCGCAGCGCGTGTGCATAAGATCAAAATCGCGTTGCTCGGCCCGATCGTTTCGCACAGCAATCCGGTGCGGCTGGCCGAGGAACTGGCGATGGTCGACACCATGGCCGATGGGCGTCTGATCGTCGGCCTGCTGCGCGGCACCTCTAACGAGGCGATGACCTACGACCTCAATCCCCGGGAGTCGCGGGAACGCACCGATGAGGGGATGGAGCTGATCCTGAAGGCCTGGACCGAGCCGCATCCATTCGCCTGGCAGGGCCGTCATTTCCGCTATCGCACCGTGTCGGTGTGGCCTCGCCCGTTGCAACAGCCGCATCCGCCCACCTTCGCGTTGGGGACCAGTTTGGAAGCCGGCGCCTTCGCCGCGCGCAACCATATCGGTCTGGGCGTTTCGTACGGACCGTTCGACGTCATGGGCAAGGCGACCGGATATTATCGAAATGAATGCGCGCGGCACGGCTGGGAACCAACGCCCGACCAGATCATCTTCCGGGCGAACATCCTGCTGGCGGAAACCGACGCCGCGGCGCAGCGGGCCCTGTCGGAGTATCCGACCCGCGCCCCGTTTTCCCTGGGCGCGAAGCTCGCCGGCGCGCTGGTGGAAGTGGATACCCGCAACATCGCGGGCGAGGCGCGCGCCGCGAGTGTCAACCGCGCCTTGCCGATCAACTTCGTGGGCAGCCCCGACACGGTCGTCGAACAAATCCGGAGTTGCCGCGAACTGACCGGTGCCGGGGTGGTGGACCTGGGCTTCAACACCCCGGGCTCGACCGACCCGGGCGCGCTGATGGAGGCGATGGACCTGTTTGGCCGCAAGGTCCTTCCGCGCATTCGCGACATTTAAGGGGAAACGGGATCGTGGCGGGGATTGGCTCGGCGTTTCGGGAAGGGTTTGTTCAGGCGGACGGGTTCCGCATCCGTTATATGGAGGCGGGCGATGGACCGCCGCTGGTGCATCTGCATGGCTCGGCCGGGGTGTGGCTGACGCCCGCGCACGATCTGCTGGCCCGCCAGTTCCGCGTGATCGCGTTCGAAATGCCGGGATTTGGCGCGGAGGAAAATTCGCGCACATCCGACAATCAGGCGATGGCGGTCACGATGGCGGCGGCGGCCGAGGCGCTTGGCCTCGACCGGTACCACGTGATGGGTACGTCGTTTGGGGCTCGTATCGCGCTGTGGTTCGCGGTTCAACAGGCGGAGCGTGTGGGTGCCCTGGTGCTGGATGCGCCCTCGGCGATCCGGCCGGACGGCGCCGCCCCGGTTGCCGCCAGGCCCGAGGAGTTCGCGCGGCGGCTCTACGCGCATCCCGAGCGTATGCCTCCCGTGCCGCCCACCGATCCATTGCTTGCCGCGCGGCGGTCGGCCCTGGTATCGCGGTTGCGTGGCCCGGCCCGCGACACGGCGCTGGAGGGCGTGTTGCCTGGTCTGAAAGTGCCCGTGCTGGTGGTGTTCGGAACACGGGACACGGTGATCCCGCCGGAAATGGGACGCATCTACCAATCCCTGATGCCGGATGCGCACCTGGCGTTCGTCTATGACGCCGGACACGCCGTCACCATGGAGCGGCCTGACGCGTTCTCGGAAATCGTCGCGGACTTTCTCGAACGCGACGAGGCCTTCATGATCAGCCGGACAAGGACCGTGATTCTGCCTTGAGGGGTTGCGCCAGTCCGTCAGCATCGACGCGATCGCTAATCGGCTTTTGTCGCCAGAGTGTTTTCGGATCGGGTTGCATCGGATAGCCACCCTTTCATCGTCATGGCTCGGCTTGACCGGGCCATCCGTAGCGGTACGGTGCCGGACCAGATGGCCCGGTCGAGCCGAGCCATGACGAAAGGAGGCGATTCGACCAGATCGGAAAACTTTCTGGCCTGCCTGAAACGATATATGGACGAATACCTGGAACCAGCCATGAGTCATGCCAAGAGCGATGAGATCGATCGAAACCTACAGAGGCTATCGGAAATACCCCCGGGCCTTATGCGGGATCATGAAGGCCAGTATGCGTTAATGAGGCATGGCGACGTCGTTGACTTTTTCCCGGACGCCATCGACGCGCAAATCGCGGGGAACCGGCGGTTCGACGACAATATTTTTTCCATCCAGTGTGTACAGTCGGCTCCCGAACAATTAGGCTATTTCTCGTATGCCGTCGATCCAAGGAAAACATAACGGTCGAGCTGCGATAGTCACGTTAGCGATCATAGATGCCGCGAACTATCGAAACCACAGGGCGTCCGGTCAGCAAGTCTTAAAGGGCGCGGTTCCCTTTCAGGCACTTATCGATACAGGCGCCACGAAGACCATGATCGCGACCCGCGTTGTGACGCGCCTCAATTTGCAACTTGTTAATAAATTGGATTTTGTTGCCATGGGAGGAATATCGCGTGGGAACGGCTATCTCTTCCACGTGGGTTTCTATCAATCGCCTCCCGTGTCCGAGACTGAGACAAGCAATATGCGGGTTTTCACTCGCGCGATAAATGGAGGAGAGCTGTCTGATGAGAACACTTTTGACGTGGTTCCCGGAATGGATGTCATAACATCTGGGCGCCTGAGCATCGATAAAGACACCTTTCGGTTTACATTTTGAGGAACTGGACTGTAATCCTCATTCCGCGATCAATCTGAGAAGCCAACAAAAGCCCTCATCACCGCCCAGGCGGTGGAAGCGACTGCTCCTGCACGGGAGCGGGCGGCGGATATGTGTATTGGCCGGGCGGCGGTTGGTAACCCGATGGCGCCTGAGGCAACTGATAAGCGGGCGTGGAAGGCCTCGGGGCCGGCGGAGCCTGAAAAGCCGCGGCAGGCGGCCGCTCGACCGGCGCCGGGCCTGGCGGCGGCCGATACCCTTGCTGGGCTCCGGGCGGCTGGTAACTCGGCGGATACGACGACTGCCCAGGCGCCTGCGGTGGCTGATAAGGCTGCGGCCCAGTACTCGGGGCGGCTGGCCCGCTGGGCGGAACGTTCGCGCCGGCCGGGGCACCCTGGTCCACATTCCCGTAACGGGTCAGCACCCCGCGCAGCGGATCCGCCCCCGGATTTACCCCCTGCATTTGCAGCACCACCTGCCGGGCCGCGAGCGGCTGCCCATAATAAGCCTGATTGGAATCGATACGGGCGGACATCAGACCGCCATCCAGCGAGACGCCGCCGAACAAGCCCCGCGCGGCCGCGAAAGCGATGATATCCGCGCCGGCCGCCGCCGTGGTCGAGCCCTGTACACCCATGCCCATCGTCGCCACCGCGACGGACACGCTGCCACCCAGACGCACCTGGCTGTCCATCGCCGCGTTCAGACCGCGAGTGGTCATGACCAGCATCATCAACTGGCTGTCCTGCACCCCGAACTGAAAGCCGAAACTGCCGCTGCCAATGTCGTAAAACGTCGGATACGACCAGGTCCCGTTCCCGGAACGCGCCAGCAGGACACAGCTTCCGCCCTCGCCGCCGATGAAGAACCCGGCCTTGAACACCCGAGGGCATATCATCACCGCCTTGGCCCGCCGCAGCAGCGACTTCGGATCCTGGGAGACGTTTTGCGCCATCATCTCCTGCACCGTCAGCGCCGCCCGATCGACCAGGGTCTGCTCCCCCCCTGGGCCCTGGCTGCAACCAGCCAGCACCAGCATGACGAAACCGATCGCGATCGTCCGCGGAACTTTGAACATGGCGAGCCTTTCCCTTGTGCGGCGGCACGGGAAACGCATAGCGCCCGCGCCCCGATTCCCGCGCCAGGGAATACGACACCGATGGCGGCTTTATGGCGCCTTCGTGTCCGGCTCAGGCAGCCTGGCGGTGCGGGGATTCGAGATAGGTCGTCGTCTCGCTCACCACGATCTCCACGACACAGGGACCGTCCGAGGCGATCGGCAGTGCCGCGTCCCCCCCGCTCCAGCGCCACACGGCACCATCCGGGGCGGTTTCCGGCGCGTGCCAGCCATCGGTCAGCGCCGGGTGATCGGCCGGCATGACCGAATGGCCGGTCCGATCCCGCAACACGACCGATCTGATCGCGACGCCCAGGCTACGCGGATCGTCGAGCCACGGCTTCAACAGGCCAGGAATCACGGAACGGGATACGAGGCGCATCGACGCCGCGCCCTCGGGCACCAGGAAGGTCACCGTTTGCCCCTCCGAGCTGAGCGGGCTTACTCGCCGTCCATCGACCATCAAAGCGAGTTCGGCGTCCAACGTGGTCGCGGGGATCGCGGCGGCCAGGCCCTGTTCAACGGCCCGCCGGACGAAGCGGTCCCAGATGGGTTTGACCGCCTCCGGCCGGGTCGTTAGCGTTGCGCAGGCGTCCGTTTCCCAGCATCGGAGATGCTCATTGATCCCGAACTCCGGGTGCAAGATCGTGGCGAGGCCCGCGTTGCTGAAATACGCGCGGTTGCCGGTGTCGAGGTAACTCTCCGCCGCCACCCCCTCGGCGACCAGCACGCCGTGCCGGTCGAGTTCGAGGTGATGGTACGAAACCGACGGTAGGCTCAGGTCGCGGACGATGGTCATCCCGTTCAGCAGCAGCTTCGCCGGAACCAGGCCGCCGTCGAGGAACAGACAGTGATCGGGCGACAGCAGCAGGTCGCGGCGTGGCAGGTCCAGGCCCAGGGCACCACGGAGGAAGCGGATGGGGGCGACCGCGTCAGGCTTTGGGTGACTGGCGAGGTGGATGGCGCGCACGCCCGCCCACTTGACCCTTCGCGGCACGAGGCAACCGTCAGCGAGGGTCATCACGATATCGCCGGGTTGGATGGTTTCCACCGCCGCTTCCCCCGCCGGCGTGAGGATCGCGGTCCCGGCGGCGTAACAGGGCGTGTCGGTCAGAAAGATGTTGGCGCCACCGGCGCCATCGCTGAGGAAATTGACGTGCTTGCCGGTGAAATTGCCCAGGAGCGACAGGGTCTGGGTCTGGCCGTTGGTAAAGACGTTGATGGTCGCCGCCGTGGTCCCGGACTGGACCAAGGTCGCGCTCGTCGTGGTGCCCACGTTCAGGAGGTCGATGGACGAGGTGATCTTGTTCGCGCCGGTGCCAAACGACATGGACTTGATCGGTGCATGGAACGTGGACAGGTCCACCACGTCCAGGATCCCGGTTCCGCTGTTCGCCGTGAAGATAATGGTCCCGCCGTTAACCGCGTCGTCGAATTTCAGCGTGGCATTGGGAAAAATCGTGAACTTCGTGGTGTCGCCCGCGCCGATCTGCACGCCCTGGCCGATTTCGAACAAGCCGCCCTGGGCGATCACGGTCCCACTGCCGATGATCGTGGACACTGAGGTCCCGGCGTTCCGGATGATATCGTTCAGCGCGCCCTCAAGCTTGCCATTCGGCCCGAGGATGATCGTGCCGCCGGGCCCCCCGGCAATCCCCATGATCAGAACCCCACCGCCCACGGCGGTCCCAAGGTTCAGCAGGTTGTTCAGACTGAGCGTGGTTGCGACCTGCAATGCCCCGCCGCCATCGGCCAGCAGGAGGGTTCCCTGGACGTCGCTGAGGGTCAGCGAGTTCGCGAAATCGGGCGACGCGGTGCCGCCCGCCCCGATCTGATTGATCGTGAACAGGTTGGATCCATTGATGAGGTAATCGTTACCGGGCGCTGTCGTGAACGACGACGCGATCGGATTGGCGGCACCCGCGGTGTCGAACCACGCCGCCGTGGTTTCCCAGGCGGTGGTGCCTCCGGTTCCCGTGGCGGTCCACGTAAACGTCGCCATGCGCCGCGCTCTCCCTGATCGGTCCCGGAGTCCGATGCACGCCTGGCGGTTCGGACGGGGACGGAAGCGCTGTCGTCACACTCCCGGCTTTTCAGGGTGGTTTCGATTGAGGGGAGCGGGGCCGCGCATGGCTGACGCGCGCCTTGCCCAGGACGAACGCCCGGCGCTACCTTTCCGGCGGTCTGTGCCACCGAATGTAAGGAGAGCCGTGATTGCCGACGAGTCCGACCGAACCCCGACTGGGCCAGTTTCCTGACCGGGTCGTGCATGTTCACATTCCCAAAACCGCTGGAACGGCGCTGGCCGAGGCGATCCGTCGGGCCTACGGGGACCGGCTTCGCGCCTATAAGCCGCGCTTCGAAGTGGACTTCGACCCGAGCGGTTACGGCGACTGTAATTTCTTTTCCGGCCATATCGGGTTCAAAACCGCGGCCGAAATCGGTGGCGATATGATCACCGTTCTCCGCGATCCCGTGGATCGCTTCCTGTCCACTTACTATTTCATGCGGCAGCTTCACGCGTCAGGCGATGAGGTCAGCCCGAAGACCGCCCTCGCCGCGCGATACGACCTTGGTCAATTCGTGCTGATCCGGGACGAGCCGGCCCTTGAACTCGACCTATACAATCGGATGGCGTGGCAGATCGGGTATAGTCATCGGCTGGAACTGCGGCGGGAATTGACGAGCACCGGCGTCGACGGCGGCGGGCTGGTGCGAATGGCGATCGCCAATCTCCGGCGCTTCAAAATCGTCGGCATGCAAGACGATCCCGCGGGGCTGGCAGACGCCGTGCGACGCGTTTACGATGTCCCCCCGTCGATCGGCCGCTCCAACGTGACCCGAGCACGGCTGGCGAAGGCCGAAATCCCGACGCACATCGTCGATCAGATCGAATGGTGGGTCGAGCTGGACCAGGCATTGGTTCGCGCGTGGGCCTCGGGCGGCCAATCCATGGACCCGAGGTCCGGGACGGGGCTCGCCGTCTGACCTGGCCCACGTTTTGGCCAGAACGCGTCTTGGTTAGAACGCGTCGAACAACCGTGACGTTTCGCGAAGCGGCGCCGCCATCCACTCAGCATCGAGCGGAAGGTCCACCCGCCGGAGATTGTCCGCGTATCTTAGAATGGCTTCCCGATACATGACGGGATCAGCCGGTAACTCACGGATCGAGCTCCCCGCGCAGGGTGTTTTGTTTGTCGCGCTGATCACGGCATCGAACCAGGTATCGCCCAGATCGAGGCGGTCGCCATAGCGGGACCCCAGAATATGGTCCCGTAAATGTGGCGCGTGGTCCGAAAAGGCGATCTTCGCGGAAAGCGCGTAATTGTTGGTGTAATACCGGAAACGGGCCCTTCTCGGCGCGCCGACCACGACCCGCGCCGGTTGCCCCTCCCGGACGAACGTTATGATATCGTTTCCGAATCGGACCAGGGGAAACACCGCGATTTCGCAACGCTCCAAATCAAGCGAGGTCAGCCTCGCGAAAATGTCCGGTGCAAACCAGTCGTCGTCGTCGAAAAAGAACAGGAAGAACCGCTGATCTCCGACGATGGCGGCCAGCTCGGACAGCCGGTCCGCGGACATCAACACCGAAGGTCCGATCGGGCCGAGGCAGTCTTCCGAAATTCGCTTGAGAATTGCTCGGCAACGAAAGAAATTTACCGGAAAAACGTTGTTCCATGTTCGGATACATAGTGGGAGATCCGGCGGGAATCCTGGCACCTCAGGCGGGGGCATGTAGCGGACGGGATCGACAAGCTGGCCGGCCTCATGGTCACGTGCCAAGGCCTCCCAGTCCGGGGACTGGCGGCGCGCGAACACGATGCGGTCCAACGATGACATCCGATCAAGCTCCCCGGCGATCAGGTTCCTTGGACTGACGCCGCCCTTCGGGGCCGGAGGGTTACACGGCGGGGTTTTGGGGATCAACAGCGAGGTTGGGGGATGCCCAGGCCGATACCAGCAGACACGTTGTTGCGTCCGCCCGGGGGATTACCCGGACCAGAAGCCGGCCGGGGGGTGAATTTTCTCCGCATAGACCTCAATGTCGTCCGCGTACAGGCGCGCAACCGCGTCCGCGATGGCCGGGGTATACAGGCTTCTCGGGTCGGGGCACTCCCCTCCCTGCTTCAACCGGGCAATTTTCCTAAGCGGGATGCGGGAGTGGTCGAGCGACGCGGGCAGTAGACGGTAGCGATCCAAACCGTGCGCGGTCAGAGGGCGCGCGTCCACGATCTCGATGCCGGCGCGCTCCGCGATCAGCGCGGCGCAGGATCCTAAATTCTCGACCGCGAAATAGTCGTCGTAGCGATCGTAGACCAGAAAATCCGCCTGGGGCCGCCAGTGCATATTGTGCGCGCGTACGCTGGGATCCTCCAGATAGTCCACGAACTCCGCGAAGGTGAGGTCGTCGAGGTCGTGCTCCGGCTTGACCAGGTCCCATAACCGGCGCGCTGGGACCCCCTTCGACACGATCCTGTCCAGGAAACAACTTGCGAGCCGCGCCAGTGGATCGCGCAGAATGACGAAGGTATACCGCGCCATCACCAGATCCTCGAGCCGTGCCCGGAATGTAGCGTTATTGTTATGAATCCACCTGAACTCCGACGCATCCGCGATGCAACAATTCGCGATCGCCAGCGACAATCGCATCGTCGAGCACGCGTTCTTGGGAATGAATGTGTAAATTGAATTCGACTTGTAAATCTTCAGCGCATGAGACGCTGCGGTCTCATGCTTTTGATTCGAGTTCAGGTTTACCTCATCGGTCCGGGCATATTTCAAAAGTCTGGATTCAGACATATTTCCCGATCCTCCGCGACAACGCCCTGGCGCTCCGCCCACGGCCTCGGCCCGGAAACGCGGTCCCAATCGGCGTATGCGACAATGCCGTTCGCTCATCGCTTGTGTCAATCAACGCAGGGTCGCATTGGCGGCCCGCGACGGGGATAGATGCCGGCCCGGAACGGACCCCATCTCATTGGAGCGGCGCCAAGCGGGAACCGGTCACAACGCGAGGAAACACCGGTATATCTCATCCAGCCGCCGCATCATCGCCGGGTCACACAAATAATCCCTGAGGACATAGGCAAGGTCGCGCCGGTGGGGCGTGAACAAGCGATCCCCTGAGGCCGGCGGCACCATCAGCGTCCGGTACCGCTTGAAGAGCCTCTGATGAAATGCCTCCATTCTCACGGAGGAATCGGAAAATTCGATCGTCGCCATGTTCTCATTCATGGCGGCCGATAGCTCGGAAACGTCCAAACGTCCGGCATTCAGGTGATACCAGTTTCGCAACGCGCCGCCGGGACCGCCGCCGCGTTCATGGTGGATTTGGTTTAACATCCGGATGATCTCGATCTCGGCGGGCGCCATTGAGGCATTTGGCCGCGCCCGGACTTCCGGCCATGGGCGCCTATCCCCGTGGGCCACATCCTCCTGGGCCACATCCCCCTGGGCCACAAACGTTGTCAGGAAATGTTCGGCCAGATCCCAGCCGGAATCCACGATGTTGTTATAGGATGCCAGCCGGACGTTTCTTACGCCGAAAGCAGCAATGTACTTGTCCAGTACGTTCCCATAGTTCACCAACATCGATGTGCTCAGATTGACGGTGCGCCGAGCCAGAAACTCTGGCAGCGTGTGATCCTGCCCTTGCCTGATAGTCTCTTGCCATGCAGACGGAAGCAATTCCGACCACCGCCGGCAATAGTAAACGATAGTGACGCGGCCGGACGGCAAAGTATCGGCGAGAATCTTAACTTCCTCATTATCGAGGTCTTTCAGATCTTCAGCGGAAATGATGACGGTATCGCAGTCGAGGGCCGTCAGATCGCGGACCTCTCGCCGCAACGCGTCGAGTTCGTGCTGACGGACGCGCTGAGAAAGCAGGTGGTGGCTGGGGTTATCTGGAGATGCGTACCAGATCGCCGGATACACCGCACCGATGGCCGCGAGCCGGTCTTTCGCGGCGGCCAGAGTCAATTGCAGGTAGGTTGTCCCGGTTTTGTGCGGGCCAATATGGACAATGAAATTGGGCATCGCGCCTTCGCCAGACGAACCAACACCTGCCCCCATAAGGCGGATCGCCAATGACAGGCAAGGGCCAGCCGTCGCGCTTCACTCAAGGCCCGGATCGCCACTGAAATCCGAGCTGCGGGGCTGGGCGGGCACCATACGAGCCTCATGGGCTTTCCGGCGGCGAAACACCCAGGAGCACAAAAAGACCACCGGCCGGGGGTGGGTCACATTGAAACAGCCGGAGCGGACCGCCGCTCCGGCTGGTGTAAAATTTTTCGACAGATTCCGCTGATGCCCGATCTGGACGTCGAAGGCTCAGGTTGCCGACTTCTTGGTCCACCGCCGACGGGTAAGGCCAAGACCCAACAGGCCAGCCCCAAGGATCGCCATGGTCGCCGGTTCAGGTGCTGGCGTCCCATCGATGACCATCTGGTACGGAGCATTACCAGCGCCATCGAGAACCACCGAGATGTCGTTCGTCGTGCCGAACACCCCAAAGTTGCGGTATTCACCCACCGTGCCGGTCATGCTCGCCGAATAGGTCGTCGACGACAACCACCGTGGCTTGAGGGCGAGAGGGTCAGTCGTATTGGCATTGGCGGTGCCGCCGTTAGAGGTGTCCCCACTACCAACGAGTTCAATGAAATAACGCCCGGGCGACAGGACCAAACTGCTCGGCGTCAGGACCTGCGGCGTTGCGACTGCGCCCGCCTGTGTGGTCGGCAGCGCTGAGTCGAGGATTGTCCCCAACAGGGTCGCGCCGCCCAGGGTCAACGAAAGGCCGGTGTGAAGCGGGGTCGTGCCAACACCCACTGGCATCAAATACACCAAAACCGATCCACCGTCCGTGGCGGCATTCAGGTCGAACATGGGAAGCGTTATGGAATTGATCTTCCAACTACCACCAGTGAGCGAAAATGAATTGCCAAGCGGAGAACCAATCGCCGCGCTTTGCCACGTATTGATCGGCTGAGAGCCAGTGCCCGTCGCCAACGTCTTTGAATCATAAACAACGGTCGAGTTGGCCGTAGCCGCAGCGAAGGTCGCCGCCAAACCAACAACCATGCCGAATAATTTCATCGTTCCATCCTCTGAGCGAAACAGGACTACCCAAGTGCGATCATACAAGCAAACCCCATGCCAAGACAATATGTCTCGTGAATTCAATGCATTGATGGAAGACCTCCGGGCGCCTGCGGTGACTCTGTAAAGTTTTCCGACGTCTGCCGGACGGCATTCGCACCCCCCGCCTGTCACCCATGGTTCGAACATATTCCAGCCATACGGTTACATCACCAGCCCATGCCCGGCAAACGGTCGAACAGCAGCAGTTCTCATTATGGAAAATCGGTCTCTGAACCGGCCGTCCCGAGCCAGCGGTGAGTGTCAAGATAGTTGTCGCCCGGCATTCGTAACGAGGGTTGCTTTATCCACCTCCGGTTTTTGGCATGTGCGGCAGGCCTGAACGTCCGACTGGTGCCGAGCATGCCATGGTGCTCACTGCGGGGAAGGTGCAGTGCTCGC
>SHWL01000146.1 GCA_009693865.1 Acetobacteraceae bacterium
CGAGCACTGCACCTTCCCCGCAGTGAGCACCATGGCATGCTCGGCACCAGTCGGACGTTCAGGCCTGCCGCACATGCCAAAAACCGGAGGTGGATAAAGCAACCCTCGTTACGAATGCCGGGCGACAACTATCTTGACACTCACCGGTTGATGAGGCCTTGGTAACAGCCATTTCTTGTTCAAATTGAATGAATAAAACCATTGGTATGCCCGCTCCACCAAATCTCCGCAGGTCGAGGTGTGCTCTTTCCGAGCCGGATCTATACCTCCAAATGTATCTTCCACGCTTTGGTCAACAAGTCGAGAAAGCACACCAACCGGAAACGCATGCCACGGCCGCGGTCCGTTAGGTTCAACCAGCCAGACGAACCCGGCGGGCGGCCGCGCCAGATCAGACCAGGAATTTCGAAGGATTTCACTGCGAAGCGCGACTTCAGTGCCCAACTTATCTGGCCGACCCGCCCGCCGGCACGCAACAACCCTTGCCGTACTACCATTTGCGACCGTCAGGTTCGGTCTCTCGTACAGGTTCATCACAGCGATAAGTAACATCGCCGTCTCCGCAATGAACTGGCCGACCTGCTCATAGTGGTTTCGCCGGAGATCGGCATCATGTGAGGGATCACTGACATCCAGCTGACTGCGAGAGGTAGCTCCACCACTCCGGTTGCGCAATGGCGGCATAACTCGCATGTGCACTCGCGGACACGTAGTCACCTTGGCGAGTAACTTGCGAAACTTTGCAATTGGCGTATCCAGTGCCGCGGATAGAGCGGATGCCCCAGGCATTTCATTACTATTTTCTAACAAAAAATCTTTTTCAAACAGATCGGCATCATATGGCAGGATCACCATGACGGACCAATCGTCGCTGCAATCAAGTGCCTGATAGGCCGCTATCAGATCCGCGCCACAGGCACCACCGGTCAACAGAATCTTAGGAGTGCTGGGAAACTTGGCGCTTAACGATTTAAAGGTCATCCTCAGCCGTTGCCCGACTTCGTCGGTCAACCGTTGATTCTCCGTCGCGTCGTCGGAGAAACACCTCTTGCCCGTAATTCCGACCAAAATCGGCAACGTTTCGATCATTTTTCGATCCCATACTATTGTCTCGCAATCCGAGACTTAGACGCCAGTTCATTTCTCGACATTGCCATATCTTCGTGGGTTTCGGCAACTGGCTGACCACGAAGAGTGGGCGCCGGGCACGCTCACTCATGTGTCAGTACACCCTGTCCGCCACTACCCGGACTTCGCCGCCCGCGCGGGCCTTAAAATCGTGCCCCGGCCCTGAACCTATCGCGAAGCCGGACACGACCGAAGCTTGGTCCGCCCCCACATCCGGGCAATAATCCCACACCACACCCACACTCACCGGACTGCCCCATACGATGAACGACGCCCCCGCCCGGCCCCTCCTGTTCACGCCAATCACCCTCCGCGGCATCACCATCCCGAACCGGACCGTCGTCGCGCCCATGGTGCAATACCGTTCCCGTCACGGCATCCCCGGCGATTTCCACTTCGCTCACCTGGGCAAATTCGCCCTCGGCCGGTTCGGTATCGTGATGACCGAGGCGACCGCCGTCGAAGCTCGCGGCCGTGTCACCCATGGCTGCCCAGGTATCTGGAACGATGAGCAGATGACCGCGTGGGGCCGGATCGCGGATTATATCCGGGCCGAGGGCAGCGTGCCCGCGATCCAGCTCGCCCATGCGGGCCGTAAGGCCGCCACTCATCGCGCTATGGAAAACACTCTCCCCTACGGCCCCGAGGACGTCTGGCCGGCCGTCGGTCCCACGACCGAACCGACCAGCGCCGGGCACCAAACGCCCCACGCATTGACCTCGGCGGAAATCCGCGAAATCGTCCAAGCCTTCGCCGACGCCGCCATGAGGGCCGACGCCGCCGGCTTCGACATCGCCGAAATTCACGGCGCGCATGGCTATTTGCTGGCCAGCTTCCTCTCCCCCATCAGTAACACCCGCAACGACCAATATGGCGGCGACCGCGCGGGCCGGATGCGCTTCCCGCTGGAGGTCACGCGCGCCGTGCGAGCCGTCTGGCCGCGCAACAAACCGTTGTTCTTCCGGGTGTCCGCGCTGGACGGCGCCGACGGCTGGAATCTCGACGACACCGTGGCCTTCGCGTTGGAGCTGAAGGCGTTGGGGGTCGATGTCGTCGATTGTTCCTCGGGCGGTCTGACCGGCACCGCGACGGCCGCCCCGATCCCGCGTCATCCAGGCTTTCAGGTGCCGTTCGCGGCGGCGGTGAAGCAGGCGGGCGTCCCGTCGATGGCGGTCGGCCTGATCCTCGACGGGCCCCAGGCCGAGCAAATCCTTCGCGACGGCCACGCCGACCTGATCGCGATCGGGCGCCAGGCCCTGTACGACCCATTCTGGCCCCTCCACGCGGCCGAAGCCCTTGGCTGCGATCCCGGTTTCGGCTTATGGCCCGAGGAATACGGCTGGTGGCTGGCAAAACGATCGCAGTCTCTGATCCGCGCCTGATCGCGGGACCGCGGCCAAGGTCTTGACATACGAAACAACATGATCGAACCGCATCAGGTCGATCGACGACGCCGCCGCGCCGCTAAGGCGACGCCCAAAGATAAACGCTTCGATCGGGCTCCAGCCTCCCCTCGTCATGGTTCGGCTCGACCGGACCATCGGTCGCGGTACAGTGCCGCTTCGGATGGTCCGGTCGAGCCGAACCATGACGTGGAGAGGAAGGCGGCGCGACTCGGTAGTCTTTGGGCGTCGCCTAAGGCAGCACCATCACGCGCTGAACCGGCGCATTACATTCGCCAACAGCCGCGACACCGGTCCCTCGAACCCATTGCGCCACAGACTGCCGCAGAACGTGATCGAGCCAACGGAAAACACCGCGCCGCCCCCGTCCCGTTCGAAATACACGATTTCCGCGCGAACCAGTTCCTTGATCGCCTCGCCGGAGATCGTCAGCGTCCCCGCCAGCACCTCTTCGGGCACCGTATAGTGGGAAGCAGGCGAATTTTCCGACCGCGCCAGAATCACGGTTCCGTCCGGCGTGCCAAGATCGTTGTCCGCGCGATCCAGTTCAAATCCCGCCGCGCCGCCGCCGGAAAGCCCATGATCGCCGATGATATCGTCGTCGATGCCTTCGAACATCCAGGCGAACCGCGGATCGCGCGCTTCCGGCAGCAGCCGGTAATATGTGCCCTCGAACCGTCCCTGCGCGGAAAATCCGACGCCGCAGATTTGTTGCGGCGGGCGGCGGTTACGCCGCCACAACCCGCCCATCTGACCGTCAGTCTGGTGGTAATACTCACCCGGTTCGGCGGCCCAGGTGCGGATGCCGCCCTCGGCGCGGCGGAGTTCGATGGCCCAGGGCATCGCGGGGTCGCGGGCGATGCGCCAATAAAACCCGTTGCCGCCGAGATAGGCCATTTTGCCGCCGGTTTTGGTGTAGTCCATCAGCGCGTCGAGCGTTCGCGCGGTGTGGTATTCCGGATGCGAACCGGTCAGCACCGCTCGATAGGGGCGCAGCAGCGCCACGCCCTCCTCGTCCAGATCCTCATCGGTGACGATATCGAAATCGATCCGCTGATCCTCCAGCCACGCCAGCAAATGCGTGTCGGCGGGATAATGCCGCAAGCCGGACCCAAGCGGATCGTTGAAAGTCAGAAACCCTGGCCGCATCGTCAGAATTGGCCGCCGGCGCGATGAAAACGAAATACCGCTGCCGTCGGAATGCATGTTGTAAAGCGAGCGTCCATAGATCGGATACGAGGCCGGATTGCCCGGCGCCGCTCCCCAGGCCGCCACGCGATCGAAATAAGCCCGATCGATCTCCACCCGCGCATGATTGGCATAGGCCTGATAGGTGAATGTCGAGGCCAGAAACGCGACTTTTGCAAAGGGACCGGTTCGTTTAGGCAGCACGTAGAAGGGGATCCGGTCCTCCCCGGCGGCCGAGGTCAGATGGAACGCATAAGCGCCGCTGGGAAGGTCGTCCGGCACCGTCCAGGTGAAATCCGCCGCCCATCCGCAATCGCCGAGATCGTCCGCATGGAAATGGATCGCCGCGTATTCGCCGGGCGCGTGGCGCCAGGAATGTTCCGCTCCCGTCCAGAACGCACCCACCACCGCGCGCGTCGGCAAATTGACGAGGTGACCATGACAAGAATGCGGTCCGGTATCGGCGATCCTTTGCGTGGCAATGCCCAGTGAGAAATCCCAGGAGGCGAGAACCTCCATCCCGGTGGACGGCCATGTTTCCGCGAAACCGGCGAGGATCGCGGGGGCCTCGATCTTGCCGTTGAAATGCGACATGGGCGTGGCGGCATTTTCAGCCGCGATCAATACCGTGCCCAGTTCCGGCTGTACTGCCATTGGACCTGACCGGATCACCGGCGGCCCGCCATCCAGCCGTTGCTGCCCCAGGACCAGATCCCCGGTCGCGGGCCGCACGCTCAGCCAGATGCGGTACCACGCGCCTTTGCGCATCGGCGTTCCAGCCGTAAGGCCGCCATGACACGCGCCATCGGGACCAATCCCCAGAACAACCGCTCCCTCGCTCAGCACCGCCTGAGGCGCGCTCACAATCCCTGGGCAAACCAACGCGGTCCACGTCCGGGCCATGCCACGGTCGCAAGGCGGTCCACGATCCACGACCGCGTACGATCCCAGAGTGATCGGCTGGTGCCGCGCGGGGAAGGACTGGTCGAACCGGGAAGAAAGATCGGCAAAGCGAAGCCCCGGACCCGCGGGATTGGGATCGCCACTGATCACGCGGATCAGCCGCGCCCGGTAATCGCCGCCGCCGGGGCAACTGACATGGCAGGAAAACGACTCCCCGGGACGATGAGAAAATCGGTCCAGATAACCTGTAATCGGCAATTCAGGGTCGGCCATGACGCGCACGCTGTGCCTTGGTCTCCTGAAATGTCAACCGCTTGACGGGCGACGGGTCCACGCTCAGGGTCCGCGCGACAAATGCGAAACACCGAGGTCAAGGATCTGCCCGATGAATCGAGCCTTCCTGGCGCTGCTTCTGCTACCGTGCCTCGCGTCCACCGCTGACGCGAAACCGTTCGCCTGCCCTCGCGCCGGAGGCGATTTCGTGTTCGGGCAGGAGGCCAATTTCAACACGCTCGATCAGATGTCGTCGGCGACCATTTCCACCCGCAACATTGCGATGAACATTTACGAAACGTTGATGACACGGGATGAAAACAACAACCCGATCCTGGAATTGGCGGAACAGATGACCGAGGCGCCGGATCATCTGACCTTCACGTTCAAATTGCGTCAGGGGATCGCTTTCCATAACGGCAAGAAGATGACGTCGGCGGATGTCGTGGCGTCGTTCGATCGCTACGTGAAAATCGGCAACCAGCGCTCGATTCTGAACAATGTCGCGGGCTGGGACGCGCCCGATCCGGCGACCTTCGTCATTCGAATGAAAGTGGCGCAACCGACGTTCATTGAATCGCTGTCGTCGTTCAGCGTGCCGATCGTCGTCATCCCGGCGGAAAACCGCGATATACCGGCGCAGCAAATGACCAGCCCGATCGGCACCGGCCCGTTCCAGCTTGTCGAAGCCGTTCCCGGCAGTCATGTGAAACTGAAACGTTACGATGGTTACCAACCCAACACGGCGTATGAGGAAAAGACCGGGTTCGGCGGCTATAAACAGGCCTGTCTCAACACCGTCACTTTCCGCATCGTGACCGAAGCGGGCGCCCGCGTCGCCGGCCTCAAAACCGGCGAACTTCACGCGGTCGAGGACCTGCCGACGAAGTCCCTCCCCGATCTGAAAAAGGATCCCAACATCGCGATCCTACCGCTGCGCAATTGGTGGATTCAACTCTCGAGCCCGAACACCTCGACGCCGCCCACCAACAATCTGATGTTCCGGCGCGCCGTGCAGGCCGTGCTGGACATGGATGAGATCATGGACGCGGCCTCGGACGGCAATTACAGCCTGAATGTCGGCTATCAATATCCGAACCAGCCCAGTTACACGGACGCGGGGAAGGAGACCTACAACATCAAAGATCCGGCGCTGGCGAAGAAACTGCTGGCGCAATCGGGTTATGGCGGAGAGCCGGTGATCCTGCTGACCAACAAGGATTACCCGCCGATGTACAATTCCGCGCTGGTGATGCAGCAGCAATTGCAGGCGGTGGGCATCAACGCGCAAATGAAGGTCGTCGATTGGCCAACCTCGGTGCAGATGCAGAGTCAGCCCGACACCGGCTGGAACTTCTTCTTCACCGGCTGGGGTACTCAGCCAGCGCTTGGCGCGCTCGCGACGATGCAGTTCCTCGCCGATCCGAACGCGAGCTACCGCCCGAAGAACGACAAAGGCGATCCGGAGTTGCTCGCCGCCTGGAACGACATGAACACGCTGCCCGATGCGAAGGACCGCCAGGCGGCGTTCGCCCGCATGCAGAAAATGGCGCTGGAGCGCGTCTACACGGTTCCGTTCGGCTCCTTCACCAAAGTTCAGGGCGCGCGAGCGAACGTCAAAGGCTTCGTTCCGTTCCGCATCCCCCGCATGTCGAACGTCTGGTTCGCCAACTGAGCAGATAATGCTGGCCGCCCTCCTCCGCCGTCTGTTCAGCGCGGTTCCGGTGCTGGCGATCGTCAGCCTGATCACCTTCGGCCTGATCCATATGATCCCCGGCGATCCGGCGGTGGCGATCGCCGGTTTGTCGGCGACACCCGAGCAAATATCCAACATAAGGCGCGATCTCGGCCTCGATCAGCCGGTACTTGGCCAACTCTGGCGCTGGTACGCCAATCTCGCGCATGGCGATCTGGGGCGGTCCCTGATGATGGGCCAGCCGGTGCTGGACGTGACGTTGAAACGCCTGCCGGTGACATTGGCTTTGGCGAGCTACGCGCTGGTCCTGACGCTGCTTTTGGGTCTGGGTTCCGGCATCGTCGCGGCACTGAAACAAAATACCTGGGTCGATCAGGCGGCGATGGTGCTGGCGATGGTCGGCATCTCGCTGCCCAACTTCTACCTCGGCTTGTTGATGATCATTCTGTTCGCGGTCGAGCTGCGCTGGCTGCCGACCGGCGGTTACGTGCCGCTGTCGCAGGACCCTCTCGGCTGGCTCGCCACTTCCACCATGCCGGCCATTTCTCTGGCGCTGCTACAGGCGGGATTGCTGGCGCGCATCACCCGTTCGACCATGCTGGAGGTGTTGCGCCAGGACTATATCCGCACCGCCAACGCCAAAGGCCTGCCGCGCCGCCTGGTTGTGCTGAAACACGCGCTGGCGAACGCGCTGATCCCGATCGTGACCGTCATCGGGATCGTGATCAGCCTGCTGATTTCCGGCTCCGTGGTGACCGAGTCGCTGTTCTCGATCCCCGGGATTGGCCAGTTGTTGACGCAGGCGGTGTTGAACCGGGACTATCCGATGGTGCAAGGCGGGCTGCTTGTGACGACGGCGCTGCTGGTGCTGATCAATATCGGTGTGGACACCTGTTACGCACTGCTCGATCCACGGGTCCGCCACGATGGTTAGGCAACGCCCAAAGATAATCGCTTCGATCGGGCACCAGCCTCCCCACGTCATGGTTCGGCTCGACCGGACCATCGGTCGCGGTACAGTGCCGCTTCGGATGGTCCGGTCGAGCCGAACCATGACGTGGACAGGAAAGCGGCGCGATTCGTTTATCTTTGGGCGTCGCCTTAGAGCATTTTCCGATCAGCTCGCGTCACGCCGATATTCTCAAAATCGTCATGACCCGGGTCGTCCGGGCCACCCATTTCAGCACGGTGCCACAACGGGTGGCCCGGACGAGCCGGGCCATGACGGTGAAAAGAGAATATCCGCCTCCAGCCGGCACTTATCCTGATGCCTATGCGGATGAGCCGGGCCATGACGTTTTTGGGAGAAAACCTCCCTGACCAGCGGGTCCATCCGTTCTGGGTGACCACCCAGCGCCTGCTACGTCACCGCCTGTTCGTCCTCGGCCTGGCCCTGTTCGCGATCGTTGTCCTGGCGGCCATCCTGGCACCGTGGATCGCGCCCATCGACCCGAACAAGCTTGCGATGCGCTCCAAGTTCCGCCCCCCCGGCGCCGAGTTCCTGTTCGGGACAGATAATTTCGGCCGGTCTTTGTGGTCTCGAGTCATCTGGGGCGCGCGATTATCGGTGCTGATCGGGTCCTCGGTCGTGCTGATCAACGCCGTGGCGGGCACGGCGATCGGCGCGCTGGCCGGCTATTTCCCCTGGCTCGACAACGGGCTGATGCGAGTCAACGACGCGCTGATGGCCTTCCCCGCCGTGCTGCTGGCCATCGCCATCGCCGCCGTCCTCGGCCCATCCATCACCAACGTCATCCTCGCGTTGGGCCTCGTTTACACCCCGCGGACGGCGCGCATCGTCCGCTCCTCAGTCATCGTGCTGCGGGAAATGGAGTATGTGCAGGCCGCCATCGCCGCCGGGGCGGGCCACGGCCGCATCCTGCGCCGCCACATCCTGCCCAACGCCATGGCACCGCTGATCGTGCAACTATCCTTCCTCTTCGCCGTCGCCGTCCTCACCGAGGCCACCCTCTCCTTCCTGGGCGTTGGCGCGGTCCCGCCGACGCCGACCTGGGGCAACATCATGGCCGAGGGGCGGCAATATCTGACCGACGCGCCATGGATCATCGCCATCCCGGGCGGCGCGCTGATGATCACCGTACTGGGCCTCAATCTGCTGGGGGATGGTCTTCGCGACGTGCTGGACCCAAGGTTGCGGATGCAGCCGTGAGGCAGTTCGCGCAACCAGACGCGTTACGGGAAAAGCTGATAGTCGAGATCGGAGGACTTCACCCAAAGCCCGCTGTCCATGATGTCCCGTGGACCGCCATTGGCCCGCACAGATGAATAAACCACCGAAACCGAGGTCAGATCGGTGGCTCCAACCTGGTCTTCCTTGAAGATGCCCAACTGCCGTTCGGCGTCGATCTCCCGTAAATGCTTATAGATGGCCCGTGTTCGTTCGGGGATCGACAGGATGCTCCAATCTTCGGAGCTATATTCCACGATGGCGCGTCTATGGGCTTTTTGAAAGTCGCCATCGGCTGTGTCCGGCATGTTCCAACCTCCGTCCATTTGGTGGGCGCACCCGTAGCAAACGAGCGCGGAAATTACCAGGCACGCCGCCGTGCGGACACCCTCGGAATCTACTCATACGCAGACACGCGGCGCCCCACCGGGAGTGGGCGCGGCGGCAGTTCTCATTTCCGCGATGGCCCCCCCTTTTCGTCAGCCTCCGGCCTGTCCGGAGGATGACGACCGAGGAGCGGCCGGCGGCCATGGCGCTCCGGATGCCGCGTGCTAAAAGCCGGAGGCGCCGAACCCAAACGCACGGCACCTGGACACCGAAACCTGACCATGAGCCCATTCCAGACCCTGACGGGACAAGACCGGGCGCACCGATGAGCCTGCTGTCCGTCGCCAACCTGACCACCATTTTCCAGACCGGCTCCGGCGAGGCCGCCGCGATTGAAAACGTGTCGTTCGACCTCCAGGAAGGCGAAATCCTCGGTATCGTCGGCGAGTCGGGCAGCGGCAAAAGCGTCACCGCGCTGACCATCATGGGCCTGTTGCCAACCCCGCCTGCCCGGGTGGCGAGCGGCTCGGTCGTCTTTCAGGGCCAGGACCTGCTGCGCCTGCCCGAAGCCGCGATGCGCCGCATCCGCGGTCCCGGAATCGCGATGGTGTTCCAGGAGCCGATGACCTCGCTCAACCCGGTCTTCACCATTGGCGAGCAGGTGATGGAAACGATCCGCGCGCATGAACGCCTGTCTCAGCGCGCTGTGTTCGCGCGCGCCGTGGAGATGCTGGAAAAGGTCGGAATCCCTTCCCCCGCCGCGCGCATGACCGACTACCCGCACCAACTGTCCGGCGGCCAGCGGCAACGGGTGATGCTGGCGATCGCGCTGGCGTGCCGGCCAAAACTGCTGATCGCGGACGAGCCGACGACCGCGCTGGACGTCACCATCCAGGCGCAGATCCTCGACCTGATCCTGGATTTGCGAAGCGAGTTCGGCATGGCGATGATTGTCATCACCCATAATATGGGCGTGATCGCCGAAACCGCCGACCGGGTTCTGGTCATGTACGCCGGCCAGGCCATCGAGGAGGCCCAGGTGACCGACCTGTTCGATCATCCGCTGCATCCGTACACCTCTGGGCTGCTGTCCTGCGTTCCCACGTTGGATCAGCGCGAGGACCGGCTGGCGGCGATCCCGGGCACGCTTCCCGAACCCGGCCGCCGCCCGCCCGGCTGCCGTTTCGCCCCCCGCTGCCCGCGCGCCATCGCCGAATGCCGCGCCGCGGTGCCGGGGTTGATCATGCACGCGCCGGCCCATACCGCCGCCTGTATCCGGATTGGCGCATGACGCCACTGATCCAGGCCACTGGCCTTACCAAACATTTTCCTGTCCGGACCGGCGGCATCCTCCGCCGCGTCACCACCCCGCTCCGCGCCGTCGAGGCGGTCGACCTTTCCATCCAACCGGGCGAAACCATGGGGCTGGTCGGCGAGTCCGGGTGCGGCAAATCCACCCTCGGGCGGCTGCTGATCCGGCTGATCCCGGCCACCGCGGGCCAGGTTCTGTTCGACGGCGTCGACCTGTTAACCCTGGACGCCGCGGCGCTGCGGCGCGCGCGTCAGGCCATGCAGATCGTTTTCCAGGACCCGTACGGCGCGCTGAACCCGCGAATGACCGTCGAGGACATCATCGCCGAACCTCTCGTCATAGCGGGCTCCACCACAATCCGTCGGCGGGCCGCGGTCGGCGAGATGCTGGACAAGGCCGGGCTGCCCGCCAATGCGCGGGACCGGTATCCGCACGAGTTCTCCGGCGGGCAGCGCCAGCGCATCGGCATCGCCCGCGCGTTGATCACCCGGCCGCGTTTCGTGGTGTGCGATGAGCCGGTGTCGGCGCTGGACGTTTCGGTGCAGGCGCAGATCGTCAATCTGCTGGCCGATCTACGCGCCGAACTTGGGCTGACCTATCTGTTCATCGCGCACGATCTGGCGGTCGTGAAACACATCTCGACCCGCGTCGCCGTCATGTATCTGGGCAAGATCGTGGAACTGGCGGATCGCGACACGCTGCACGCCCGCCCGAGACATCCTTATACGAGGGCGCTGATCGCGTCGGTGCCGGCGGGCCATCCGTCGCGGCGGCGGCGCGGCGAGACACGGCGTTTGGCCGGCGATATTCCCAGCGCGCTGCACCCGCCGCCCGGATGCCGGTTTCATACAAGGTGCCCCCTCGCGATCGACATCTGCCGGGTGACTGAGCCCGCGGTGACCGAGCCGGAGCCGGGACATCTGATCGCCTGCCATGTCGAGGGGTGAGCGGATGCCGCGCCGCCAATGACAGGTTTGTTACGCGCAATACCCTTAAAAAGGCCCCCGGACGAAAAAAATGAAATTATGTTGTGATCCGCCCTTCAATTAACTCGCGGTACGTTCATTTCCCGGCCATGAACACGATGTGAGGGGCCTGATCGTGAACGAAACACGTGGAATCATGCGGGACGACATGCCAATGACCTCTGCGCTCATCGCCGAATCGCAAATGCTCGTGCGCCGCGCGCTCGTGGCGCTGATCCGCGAAGCACGCCCCAACTGGGCTTGCGAGGATGTCACGGGACTCGACGAATTGCGTGCCAGACTCAGAGACTCTTCGCCATCCATCGTGTTACTCGATCTGCGGCTTTCCGGCCTGGACGGGTTACGTGGACTGCGCATGGCCTTCCCGCACACGACCTTCGTGGTGTTGTCCGATCAGGACGACCGCGCGGCGATCCTCGCCTGCCTGGAAGCGGGCGCCCAAGGCTATATCCTCAAATCCACCAATCCCGATCAGTTCATCAGCGCGCTTGAAACCATTCTGACAGGCGGCCTCTATGCGCCGGCCTCCTTGAGTGGCTCACCGATTCACGCTCCGGTGCCGCTTCATCGAACGGAAGTCAAAC
>SHWL01000147.1 GCA_009693865.1 Acetobacteraceae bacterium
TGCACAACCCGGAAGCCGGACTCGCCATCCGTGTGGACAGACAAATAGGGGTAATGATCAGCCAACCGTTCTGACATTCGCTGGCCTTAAGGACCGTCAGATTGGCGGCGCCCCAACGCGGTCGGCAATTTGTTCGGGAATCGTGGCTGGCGCCCTCCATGGACATCTGTCCCTCGACATGCGCATCCCGGAACGACACGGACCCGCCGAACTCCGCGTTCCGCAGAAAAAGCCCACCCTTGCCAACCTGGAGGCCTTGCGCGTCGAACGCCTGGTCCTTCCCGACCTTGGTGGCGTTCATGGACATCGGTCCCTCGACATGCGCACTCCGGAACGTCACGGACCCGCCGAACTCCGCGTTGTCCAGAAAAAGCCCACCCTTGCCGACCTGGAGGCCTTGCGCGTCGAACGCCTGGTCCTTCCCGACCTTGGTGGCGTTCATGGACATCTGTCCCTCGACATGCGCGTCCCGGAACGTCACGGACCCGCCGAACTCCGTGTTCCGCAGAAAAAGCCCACCCTTGCCGACCTGGAGGCCTTGCGCGTCGAACGCCTGGTCCTTCCCGACCTTGGCACCGGTCATGGACATCTGTCCCTCGACATGCGCAGCCCTGAACGTCACGGACCCGCCGAACTCCGCGTTCCGAAGAAAAAGCCCGCCCTTGCCGACCTGGAGGCCTTGCGCGTCGAACGCCTGGTCCTTCTCGACCTTGGCGTCGTTCAGGGACACCTTTCCCTCGACATGCGCATCCCGGAACGTCACGGGTCCGCCAAATTTAGCTTCGCCTGCGTCAACATCGCCTTTGACACGGCTCGACTCAAAATCAACCGCGCCATCAACCATCGTATCCGTCAGCGACAAGAGATGGCCAACCGCCGCGTATCGCGCGGTCAGCTCACCAGTGACCCGGCTCCCCCCTAAAGATAAGCTACCGTCAAAAACCGACTGATCCATCCCCACGTCGCCATTCAGCAGGCTGCGCTCGATCTCCAGTCTGGACGCTTTCACGTGGGCATCACCAAGATCGAGCCGGCCATTGACGAAGGCGCCCCTGATCCGCACTCCGTGCGGCGTAAGATCGGCCAGATTCGGACGGGTCAGCAGCGCGCGCAGCTTCGACGCGACGATCGTTCGACAGGATGCACGCCAGAGCGGATCGTCCGGTTTTTCGATATCCGGTTGTTCCGCTTTACAGAACGCATTGAAATCGGCGACCTCTCCCGCCCGGGCCTGCCGCCAGAGATAGTCCTCCGGCGTCACAGAGTCCGCCGCCATCGCCGGCGAAACAAAACCCACAACGCAGGCAAGCAACGATAGCCACCGTCGACTTATCATCATCCCGCCCCCCTGGGGTTTGAACTGCCACTTATTCCGGCAAAAGGCGACATTTCAGGGCACCGAGGCCAAATTTCAACGACTCCTGACACTTCCGACGCCGATGAACAGCCCCTTGCGTGCGGAAATCCTGCTCATCGCACGAGCATATCAAAATTCAGATCGAGGCGATCGATCCGTCAGTCCAACGGCCGCCCCGGTCGTATCTGTCACGAAATGGTGACGCCACTGTCCACCGGGTACACATGCCCGGTGACCATGCGCGATTCATCGGATGCGAGGAAGACCGCCATATTGGCGATGTCCTCCGGCTCGATCAGCCCGACCAGATGCGCATCCGCGAGTTTCGTCAGACCCGCGTTGCCCGCGATCAGTGCCCTCACCCGATCCGTCATGGTGGCCGAGGGCGCGATCGCGTTGACCCGCACTTTCTGGGCCGCGAATTCCACCGCCATCGAGCGTGTGATCGCCGCCACGCCACCCTTCGCGGCGGTGTAACAATCGCGGCCCGGAATACCCATCAACGCCACATTGGATGACATGTTGATCACCGACCCGCCGCCCGACGCGATCAACGCCGGAATCCCAAAGCGGCACCCCAGAAACGTGCCGAATAAATCGAGCCTGATGACGCGCCAGAATTCCTCAATCGGAGCCTCGACAACGGTGTTGTCGATGTTGGTCGATCCACCCGCGTTGTTGTGGAGAATGTGCAGCGCGCCGTAATGGTTCATCGCGGTGTCGATGGCGGCCTTCACGCTGTCTTCCAGCGTCACATCCGTCGGCACCGCGATACAATCCCCACCCGCCTGAGCGATGATCGCGGCCGTCTGCTCGCCGGCGGCCTTGTTGAGTTCGGCGATCACGACCCGCGCGCCCTCGGCCGCCATGGCCTTGGCGGTGGCGCGGCCGATGCCGGTACCCGCGCCAGTGATGAGCGCGACCTTGCCCGCCAAACGTGGCATGGGTGTTTCCTCCGAGTGCGATAGTGCTTATTGGGCCGCGGAGAAAAACGGATCAAGAGGGAGGCCCGTGCGGCACCGTGATCACGTATATACAGGGATTGACATTCCATCGCGTTCCCGCTATCCAAAGTGGCATTCCCCAGGGGAGCCAGCGATCGTGCATCACACAAAAGCCTTTCGGTCAGGCAACAGCCAGGCGGTGCGCATACCCGCGGAACTTGCCTACGCCGACATGACCACGGATTTGTGCGTCACGCGCATGGGAGACGTCATCACGATCTTCCCGGCCCGCGGCAGTTTGAAGGACGATGTCGCCGCGCTACGCGCCATGCCAAAACCGCCAAGGGCGGAGGCGCGTGAACCGATCGAAGTGCCGGATCGCGATTGGGATTGAGCGAAGGCCGCAGGTCATTGCCATATCTTATCGACACGAATATCGCGATCCATGCGGGCGAGGGCATGGACGCGGTATTGGACAAACTCGTGGAATACGACGGATCGGTGGTGATATCAGCCTTGAGCGTGGCCGAACTCCAACGAGGCATCTACAAGAACTCGGCACATACGGCATTGCGGCGGGCTCGGGTAGAAGTCCTGCTGCGGAATATTCCGATCCTGCCGTTCGACGCCGCCGCCGCGACCGCATACGGACAGATCATCGCGCAATGCGGCTGGGTCAAAGGCCGCGACTTCGACCGTATGATCGCCGCTCATGCCATCGCCTGCGGTGCCGTTCTGGTCACCGACAACGTCGCGGATTTTCGCGATATCCCCGGTCTTTCGTACGAGAATTGGATCATCGGGTAACGCAGCGGGTTCCTGCCGCGGCCAACCGGAAAAAGACACGGTCCCGTATCGAATGGGCACTGCCCCGCAATTCCCACAGTGCTGACAATCGTCCCGCGGGCTGCGTCAACCACGTACCTGACCTGTATAAGACAGCCCCCACGAAGGATCCCACCATGCGTTTCGGCCTGTTCGGCGGAGCCCAGTCCGCCCCCGCGGATCCGGCCCGCGGCTACAACGAGTATCTCGACTTCCTCCTGGAAGCCGAGGCCCTGGGCTATCACGGCTGCTTCCTGACCGAGCACCACTTCACCGGCTGGGGCCAGGTCTCCGCCCCGCTGCACATGCTGTCCTACCTCGCCGCCCGCACCACGCGGTTCCGGTTGGGCACCGCCGTCATGGTTCTCGCCTGGCACAACCCCATGCTGCTCGCCGAGCAGGCCGCCACCGTCGATGTGCTGTCAGGAGGCCGCCTCGACCTCGGCATCGGCCGCGGCTACCGCCATAACGAGTTCCACGGCTTCGCGATGGACGCCCATGAAGCCGAGACCCGCTTCACCGAATCCCTCGACGTCATGACCCGCGCCTGGACGTCCAGAGATCGCTTCTCCCACCACGGTAAATTCTGGCGCTTCGATGACGTGATCCTGGAGCCACCCCCGCTCCAATCCCCGCACCCGCCACTTTGGGTCAGCGCGGGCCGCGATTCCTCAATCCGCGCCGCCGCCCAAAAGGGACTGCGGCTGTTGCTGGATCAATTCACGCCCATCGATATCCTCGCCGAAAAAATAGCGATCTATCGAAACGCCATGGGATCAAAATTCGACCCGTCCATGATCGCCGTCGCCCGCGACGTTTACATCGGCGACAGCACGGCCGAGATCGAAGACGCGTTACGCCGCCGCGCCATCGGCCATCAACGCATGATCGACGCCGCCCGCGTCCCCGGCGCCACCACCGGTTCCCACATTCTCGCCTGGGCTGACCGGCCAAAGGCACGGACCGAGGCCGCGCTATATGGCTCGCCCGAACAGATCGCGCCGAAACTCCAGGCGCTGCGCGACACGGGCGTAACAACGATCCTGGCCAACATCCTCGGTCAGCACCGCCCGACGTTGCGGCAGTTGATCGCCCTGGCCGGCACCCTCTGACCTGTGGCACTATGAGCCCATCCAGGGGAACACGGCATGATCGATAAATTCGTCCCCACCCTCGCCGCGGCGATGGCGGGCATTCAGGACGGCGCCACGGTGCTGGCAGCGGGTTTCGGGCCGGGCACACCCGCCACGTTGATGCAAGGCCTGGCCGAGCAAGGCGCGCGCGATTTGACCCTGGTGATGAACGCGGGCGGCCGGGACGACGGTCCGGTCGCCGACCTGCTGCGCACCGGCCATATCCGCAAACTGATTTGCAGCTTCGTGCGCGCCGACAGCGTCGCCGGCCGGCAATTCGCGGCGGGCACGCTGGAGCTGGAAATAGTCCCCCAGGGCACGCTGGCCGAACGCATTCGCGCCGCCGGCGCCGGTGTGCAGGCCTTCTTTACCCCCACCGGAGCCGACACCATCCTGGCCGAGGGCCGCGAAACCCGGGTCATCAACGACCGGCTATGCCTGCTGGAATATCCGATTTTTGGCGATGTCGCGCTGATCGACGCGTGGCAATCGGACCGCTTCGGCAACCTGACGCACCGCGACAGCGCACGGAATTTCAATCCCATCATGGCGATGGCGGCTAAACAAACCATTGTGCAAACCGCTCACGTCGTCGAACTCGGCGCGATCCCGCCGGAAAATGTCCATACCGCCGGCGTCTTCGTGCAACGCGTTCTGCACGTTCCGGTCTGAGGGAAACACGTCATGTCTGGAAGCGCCTTCAAACCCCTCGACCGCGACGGCATCGCCGAACGCATCGCCCGCGACATCCCCGAGGGGTGGTTCGTCAATCTGGGCATCGGCATTCCCACGAAAGTCTCGGATTTCGTGAATGACCGCGAGGTCATCTTCCATGCCGAGAATGGCGTGATCGGCATAGGTCCCACGCCGGACGCCGGCAACATCAACCCATATCTGGTCAACGCGGGCGTGCAGCACATCTCGCTGATCGTTGGCGCCGCGCTGGTGCATCACGCCGACAGCTTCGCCATCGCCCGTGGCGGCCACCTGGACCTGTGCGTCCTCGGCGCGTTCGAGGTCGCGGAGAACGGCGACCTTGCCAACTGGGCTCGCTCTCCCGACGAACCGGTTAAACAGGTCGGCGGCGCCATGGATCTCGCGGTCGGCGCGAAACGGCTTTGGGTCGCGATGGAGCACAACACCAAAGGCCGCGGCGACTCGCGCGTACGGAAAATCTGTTCCTATCCTCTGACGGCGAAAGGCGTGGTAAAGCGCGTCTACACCGACCTCGCGGTGCTGGAGGTCACACCGCATGGCTTCGCCGTCCTGGACATGATCCCCGGCATGACAAAAGCAACCTTGGAGGAGCGCACCGAAGCGGCGCTGATCTGGCCATGATCCTTTCCGTCGAAATCACCAAACGCGAACCGCTTGTTGGCGGCGCGATCTTTGGCGCCTCGGGCGCGTATGAACGAGTTGAGGGTGTCGCATCCGGCGCGCTGGATCCCGCGCATCCCGGAAATCAGGGAATAGCACTCCTGTCCCGGGCGCCGCGGAACAACCTCGGCCACGTGGAATATAAATCCGCGTTCGTATTGTTCCGTCCCGCCGATCCCATCCTGGGCAATGGCCGTCTGCTGTACGAAGTGAACAACCGAGGCCGCATCATGATGCTGGCCAATCTGTGCGCCGGTGCCGCGGGCAACGAGCCCAGGACCGCCGCCGATCTTGGCAACGCCCTGCCCTTTCGTCTCGGATATTCTCTGTTGTGGACGGGATGGGATCCGGCCGCGCCGAAAGCCACGGGCCTGTGGCTGGACGCCCCCGCGATCGAGGGTCTGACACAGCCGATCCGCGACGAGTTCGTGTCCGGCACCCGCCTTGGCATCCACGAACAATTCCGCTTGTCGCATGAGGCCGTCCGGGTCGCCGCGGTCACGGTCCGCCGCACCCAGACCGCGGAACGCGTACCGGTTCCCTACATGCTCAAGGACGCGCGCACCGTCACGCTGCTCCGTGACGGCACGAAACCCGTCACCGGCTCAATTTACGAAATTCGCTACGAGGCCACGAAGCCACGCGTCCAGGGCATTGGATTCGCCGCGACCCGAGACCTTGTCAGCCATATTCGCTCGCACGGCGTGGATTTCACCGGCCGGGCGATCACGCACACGCTGGCATTTGGGATTTCCCAGGCCGGCCGCTATTTGCGCGACCACATCGCCCAAGGCTTCAACGCGGATGAAAATGGGGCGCGCGTTTTCGACGGCGTGCTGACCCACGTCGCGGGCATTGGCCGCGTGTTCCTCGACACGCCGTTCGCGCAACCGTTCCGTACGCGCACCTGGCACGAGGACCACGATTTCCCGGAAATCGAGTTCCCCTTCTCCGCCGCCAGTATGACCGATCCCGTCACCGGCGCGGCAGGCGCTCTGATGCGGGGCGATGCCAGCGACCCCAAGCTGATCGAAACGAACACGCCCACCGAATACTGGCAGAAAGGCGCCTCCCTTCTGCACACCGATCCCCTGGGCGGTCACGATGTCGCCCTGCCCGCCAATGTGCGCGGCTACCTGATCTCCGGCAGTCAGCATGGCGGCAAGGCGGGGATGCCCAGAGATAATGGGCCGTGTGTGAATCCGCGGAACTGGCACGATCCGATGCCGGCGATCCGGGCTCTGCTGGTCGCATTGGACGAATGGGTGGTGTCGGGCCGTGAACCGCCGGAAAGCTGCCTTCCGAAAATCGCCGATGGCTCACTCGCGCCAGCCGGGAAAGTCGCCTTTCCCTCGGCCCCGGGCCTCACCCCGCCCGCCGCGGCCAATGACGTTTATCCACTGGCGGACTGGCGCGATCCGAAACCGCCAACACGAGTGTGGCGCGCGCTGGTGCCTCAGGTCGGCTCGGACGGAAATGAGATCGGCGGTCTTCTTTTGCCAGATATCGCCGTGCCCCGGGGCACGTTCACCGGTTGGAACCTGTACCGCGAACCGCACGCCGCGGGTGAGTTGGCAGATCGCGAGGGTACTTTCCTGGCCTTCGCGGACACCAAAGCCGAGCGGGAAGCGGCGGGGGATACTCGCCTTTCGATCGCGGAACGTTATGGTGGCGCTACGTCCTGGCCGGAACAGAGACGACGCGCGGCCGACGCGCTTCTCGCAAAGCGGCTGCTGCTGGCCGAGGACGCCGAACGCTTCCGCGCGCCGGAACAGCACGAATGACGCCCTGGCTGTTCCCATTGCTACTCGGACTGGCTCTGTGTGGCCTCGCGTCCCGAGGTTTCGCGCAACCCGCTCTCGCGGCCTCGCCCGACACCAAGGTCCGGTTCGAGACGGTCACGTCGAAATGGGTCGTTCAGACCAACGGAACCTGGATCGTGGAGGCCGAGGTCACGATCCGCCCCCCCAAGGAAAATCCCTCGCATATCGTGCGTGTTCCCTTGACCTGGTCAGGATCGACGGAAAAGTTGACCGTGGTCGCCGCGCGCATCGACGGTCCGAATGGACGCTCCGTCAGTGTGCCACCAGATCACATCCGCGAGGACCCGCCCCACGGCGACCGGTATTTCCACGAATTCTCCGACCAGAAGCGTCTGGTCATTACATTCACCGATGTCGGGCCCGACGATGCGATCGTGGTCCGCACAAAACGCGACGTATTCAGACCAAGAGTTCCCGGCGGCTTCATGGCGGCGCCGGTGCTGGACCGCACCGTCGGATGGGAGGAGACCAATTACACGATCAGCGTCCCGAGCACCCTGCCGCTCAAGGTCGAGACACGCGGATTCAAGCACCAGATCGAGGTGATCATCGATCGCACCATGCACTATTTGCATGCGCCCAAAATCGTCGCGCCCGCGCGGGATATCAATGTCCTCAGCCAGTTCGACCGGTTTCCCCGTTTCGCCGCCTCGACATTCCTGGACTGGAACGAGTTTGCCAAGGCCTACGCGACCGTGCTGGTGCCGCATGCGGCGGTGACGCCCGCGATCAAGGCAATGGCGGAAAAACTGACCGCCGGAGTGAAGGACCCGCCCGAACAGGCGCGGCGGTTGTACGATTGGGTCCGCGACAATGTTCGCTACATCCCGATCCCGATCGAGGAGAGCCGTCCCGATCCGCATGACGCCGAAACGGTCATGAGCAACCTTTACGGCGACGCCAAAGATCACGCGGTTCTGCTGCGCGCGTTGCTCGCGGCGCGGGACATTCGATCGGCCTTCGTGCTGCTCAACGCCTCGGACAGCGCGACACTCGCGGGCACGCCCAACATCCGGCCGATGAACCACATGATCTTGTACGTGCCGAGGCTGGGCGTTTACCTGGATACCACTCTGGGTATCGCTCCGTTCGGGGTTCTCGCGTTTGGGGAGATCGGCAAGCCGGCCATTCATATTGGCGGCGACGAACCGGGACGGCACCAGATTCCGATCCCATCATCGGGCGAAACACAGTCAGACTTTCGCACGGATGCGATACTTGGCGAGGACGGGGAGGTCACCGGCACCACGACGGCCACCGCGCGTGGGGCGTTCGCCGTCTGGTTGCGCAGCGCCGCACGGTCGTTCGGCCAGGCCAACCCGGCCGCCGGCGCGTCATTATTGCGTCAGCACGGCACGCCTGGCCAAGGGGTTTTTTCGTTCGACCCGACACCCGCCACCACGCCTGAATTCACCGTGCGCGGAACATTCCATCTGCAAAATCAATCCGCGCTGCTGAGCGGCGGTTTCTTCGCGCCGTGGACGGGTCTCAGAATTCTGCCGCGGCCGGGCGATTTTCTGGTCGGTCCGGTCGCAATGGGCGCCGAGGGTCGGAATATCCCGACATTCTGTTACCGGGGCATCCAGAACGAGGAGCTTGTTCTGACCATCCCTGCAAGCCGTGAACTCGGCAGCCTGCCACCGGACACGTCGATCGACACCGATTTGGTCCGGTTTCGGTCGCGCTGGCGCCTGGAAGGCCGCAAGCTCACGGTTACCAGGGAGTTTCAGTCCCTCACGCCGGGTCCATTGTGCGAAGGGAGCGTGCGCTGGGCCATGGTAGAGGTGCTCGCGAAAATTCGCACCGACCTGTCCAACCCCGTGGGACTGCGACAGGACAAAATCGACGCGGTCCTGCCGCCGCGACGCGAAGATCCCGGACGAAAATAAGGCCGCGCTCTCCCCGGCCGCGAAGGCGCAATTCCGCGGCCGGGCCGAGAAAGTGCCGCTATTTCAAATGCCGGTCCCACAAGGCGAACATGTCGGTCCATGTCTGTTCCGAGGACACCGTTTCATACACCGCTCGTTCCGCGAACGCGAAACCGTGATGCGTGCCGGGGAAGACTTTGATCGTATTCTTTACGTCGGTTTTGGCCAGAGCTACTTTCAGGTCGGGGATGACATTGTCGGGAACCCCGGCATCGTGCTCGGCGAAGGCGTAATAAAGTTCGCCCTTGATCTTATCGACCAGCAGATGCGGTGAATCCGGCTGATCGTTGACGATCTGCACGCCGTACAGGGACGCGGCCGCCGCCATGCGATGCGGGAAACGCGCCGCCACGGTCGTGATGAACTGACCGCTCATACAATGGCCGACACAGCCGACCTTGCCCGGTTTGACCTTGTCGTTGGCGTCCAGCCACCCCAGCATCGCCGACGTATCGTCGGTCACCAGCTCATTCGACAGGCTGTTCATGGAGGCGCGGATCACCCCCGACATGCCGTCGTTACGGCGCGGCAGATCGAACAGCACGGTGCCCAGGCGGTAGTACATGTCGGGGAGGATGCAGAAATAGCCGTGGCGGGCGATACGGCGCGTCATGTTGCGAAGTTCTTCCCGCGTGCCCGGCGCGTCCATGTAAAAGATGATCGCCGGAAACGGACCGGGCCCGTCCGGGCAGGCCACGAACGCGGGCATGACGCCGTGCTTCGTGGTGACTTTGACGTGTTGTTCGTACATTTGGATCCCCCTCGAATTCGCCGGAGTGTCGCCCATGAGCGGTGGCGCGCGCAACCCGAGGGCTCACCGCCCGCGGCTTGCTCGCGCGCCGCGGGTCTGTTGGAATGAAGCATCGAGGGAGGACATCATGGGACAATTGGACGGCCGGGTTGGCATCGTCACGGGCGCGGCATCGGGGATCGGCGCGGCGACCGCGAGAGTGCTGGCACGAGAAGGCGCGCGGCTGGTGCTGACCGACCTCGACGATACCGCCGGCCTGGCGCTGGCCGAGGAAGTCGGCGGGATCTACGTCCACCATGACGTGACCGACGACGCGGCCTGGCCAGAGGTCGTGGAAACAGCGGAAAAGCGGTTCGGCCGTCTGGACATTCTGGTCGCCAACGCGGGCATCGCGATCATGGGACCGGCGGTCGACATGTCGCTCGCGGATTGGCGGAAGCAGATGGCCGTCAACGTCGATGGCGTCTTCCTTTCGGTCAAGTATTGTATTCCGGCGATGCGGCGGGCCGGCAACGGCGGCTCGATCGTCATGCTGTCCTCGGTGGCGGGATTGCGCGGCTCCGCGGGCCTCGCCGGTTACAGCGCGACCAAGGGCGCGGTGCGGCTGTTCGCCAAGTCGATGGCGTTGGAGTGCGCCCAGGCGCGGGATGGGATCAGGGTGAACTCGGTGCATCCTGGGATCATCGCGACCCCGATCTGGACCAAGATGCCCGCGCGGGCGAATGCGCCGCTCGATCCGGTGCAAATCGCCGCCTCGTCGGTGCCGATTGGCAAGCCCGGCCAACCGGAGGAAATCGCCAATGGCATTCTGTTTCTCGTGTCCGATCAGTCGAGCCATATGACCGGTTCCGAGCTGGTGATCGATGGCGGCCTGACCGCGGGCCGCATCACGCGGTTGGGAGATTAAACCCATGCATATCAACACGATGCGAGCCGGACTGGAGCGCGGCGAACCGCAGATCGGCACCTGGCTGACGATGGTGCGCAATCCCGCGATCCTGTCGCTGATGAAGTCGGCGGGCCTGGATTTCGCGCGGGTGGACATGGAACACACCGCTCTGACGATCGAGCATATCGCCGAACTGGCGGTGCTGGCGCGGGCGCTGGATTTCCCGATCGCGGTGCGCCCGCCAAAGGCAAACCGGGAGTGGATCACGCGGTTGCTGGACAACGGCGTGTGGAATCTGCATTGCCCACAAGTGGAGAATACCGGACACGCGCGGGAGATCGTCGACGCGTCGCGTTACGCGCCGATGGGCCGGCGAGGTAATGGCGGGCTGAGCGCCGCGACCGGCTTCGATCACACGGTAACGCTGATGGAACGGCGCGCGCATGCGAACCGCCAGGTGTTTGTCACGGTCATGTTCGAGACCGCGCGGGCATTCGACGATCTGGATGAAATCGCCGCGATGCCGGGAATTGACGCGCTGACGATCGGACCCGCCGATCTGGCGCAGGATCTGGGCGTGGCGGGTACGCCGGATCAGGGACGGGTGCTGGATGAAAAGCGCGACCAGATCCTCGCGGCGGCGCGAAAGCATGGGAAAGTGTCCGCGATGCTGGTTGGGAGTTTTGAGGAAATGCAGCGGTGGAAGGCTGCGGGGGTAACGCTGTTGGCTTATTCCAGCGATGCGGACATTCTTTACAGCGGGTACAGCGCGGCGATGAGGGAGTGTCCGAATTTCTGTGTGTGAGGCGTGTTCAGTCTCACCCACCATTGGGTGACCGACTGTAAGCGACGAATGTTCGTGACGGCAAGTCGGGATGCGTACCCGCATCTGTTCCTTGGTTCGATCACGACGCCTGTTCCTTCGTC
>SHWL01000148.1 GCA_009693865.1 Acetobacteraceae bacterium
CCGGGTCACCTGCTGGCGCTGTTCCGAGGTAAGGCTCCGGACCACTTCCAGCCACGCTTCGAATGCTTTGTTGTCCATGGGTGTCGACCGCCGTTCCCAAGCCGCCATTCGCGGTTAACACTTCTCAATAAATAACGCAATGAGAGCCTACTTATTTGGGTCGCAACATATTGATAATGTGAGACTTATTTTGGGAGGTGCTAAACATGGGTTAAATTACGAACCCGGGTGCATCAAAGTCGTTGACACGTTCCGCGCAACGTCAACCCAGTGTCCCAGAAACCGCGGGCAGGCGGCGCAGCCCCTTTTGCCGGGCCATGCGAGACACCGCCGACCTGACTGCGCCGGGACTGTCGAGGGTGACCGCCGGTAATACGGACGGGGTACCGGCGTTGCGAGGCAGTGGCCACAAGGAATGGGTCGGTTGCAGGTCAAATGAACAAATCAAGAAGCTACACGAACCCTGTACGACGCCCCTCTGGCGGCACCGGCCGGATGACGCCATTCTGAGCAACGGGTGAACCCCCGCCACCAAGCCTGGCGGAGGCGAGTACCACCTATCCGCAACCTCTCACCATTGGGGAGCGAGGCCCATGCGCCGCCGCGATCTGCTAAAAGCCGCGTCCGTCCTGTCCACCGCTCATCTGGCCGCGCCAGCCTTGGCGCAGGCCAAGAAGCCGCTGCGCTTCATCCCGCAGGCAAACCTGACCGCACTCGATCCAATCTGGACCACGGCGGCCATTACCTACAACCACGCCTATATGATCTACGACAAGCTGTACGGGTGGGATGGCAATCAAATTCAGCCTCAGATGGTCGCGGGACACAATGTTTCCCCGGATCGGTTGACCTGGACCTTTGCCCTGCGCGACGGGTTGATGTTCCATGACAACGAGCCAGTGCGGTCGCGGGATTGCGCGATGTCGATACGCCGCTGGGGGTCCCGGGATGCCTTCGGCCAGGTGATCATGAAATATGTGCACGAGATCGTACCCCTGGACGACAAGCGTTTCGTCATCCACCTGAAGAGGCCCTGCCCGCAACTGCTGTTCGGATTTGGCGCCCGGCAGTGCTTCATCATGCCCGAACGCGATGCCGCCAGGCCAGGCACGGAACAGGTCACCTCCGCCATCGGATCGGGTCCGTTCAGGTTCCTCCGCGACGAATGGGTCTCTGGCGTGCGCGCGGCCTATGCCAGGTTCGAGCACTATGTACCGCGCCAGGAACCGCCTCGCTTCTTCGCCGGTGGAAAGGTCGCGCATTTCGACCGGGTGGAATGGATCGTCCAGCCCGACCCGGCTACCGCCGCCGCCGCGTTGCAGAAGAACGAGGCCGACTGGATCGAGTCGCCGCTGGTGGATCTGTTGTCGATGCTGAAGAAAACACCTGGCGTCTACACCAAGATCATCGAGCCGGGCGGCTGGGCGATGTTCATGCAAGTCAACCATCTGAACCCACCCTTCGACAACCTGAAGGTGCGCCAGGCGATCTTGGCCGCGTTGGACCAGCAGATCTTCGCCGATGTCGCGGTCGGTGATCAGGCTGAGCTCGCCGTTGTCCCGGCCGGTTTGTTCGCTCCTACCATGCCGATGAGCAACACCGCCGGCATGGATCTCATTGCCCCGCCCAGGGACATTGCCAGGGCCCGGAAAATGGTCGCGGAATCCGGCTACGGGGGAGAACCGATTGTTCTGATGTCGCCCAGCGACCAGCCGATGCAGAGTCAGCTCTCCGAGGTGGCACGCGACTTGTTCCAGTCGATTGGTCTGAAAGTGGACTATCAGGTGATGGACTGGGGCAGTCTGGTGACCCGCCGAGCGAGCCAGAAACCCTTGAATCAGGGCGGCTGGGGCGCCTTCATCTCGGTCATCAGTCCGCTGACCGGAGCCAACCCCGGCAGCATGCCACCGCTGCACGGCGTCGGCCGCAAGGGTTGGTTAGGCTGGCCAACGGATGAACGGATGGAGGAGTTGCGCGCGGCTTGGTTCGACGCCCCCGATCTAGGGTCACAGAGAAAGCTGGCCGAACAGATCCAGCTACATTTCCTCGAGACGGTGCCGTTCTATATCCTGTGTCGTGTGCGCACGCCGATGGCATTACGGACAGATATCCAGGATGTCGTCTCAGCCTCCTTCCCGATGTTCTGGGGCGTGCGACGCGTCTGAGCGGTGAACCGGCGCCGACCATTGACGCCAGCCCGTTGTTAAGAAATTCGCTGGTTTCGCGGGTACCCGCGTGCCGCCACTGACCGCACATGTTCGCCGTCATAAACCGGCAGCGCGCCCACAACGGCGTGACAAAGCGCGTGGGGTGCGAACCAAAGTCGTGCGATCGAGCCGCGACATCTTGTGACACTTTTGGCTGGTTGAGATTTGCGGGTGCGGACGGCTTGACGGCGAGCGCGGCCCAATAGTCTCTTACCACCCGACTCTCGACATTCTCCGCACAGAAATCCGTTGCGATTGAGCGGTCGCGAGGACATATTCGGTATGCCGTAATGGCTGGAGCCCATTGGGTTCTTATCGTTCGCACCTGTTGATGCGGGAAAAATTGGGTGGATGTGAATCGGCGGATCATCCAAATTTGCCCGTACAGCCGAGGGGGAGCCGTCCACCTTAAGGAACTCAAGCGCGCGGGCCTCGTGACATTCACGCGCGAGGGCCGGCCGCTGATTTACACCACCTTCTTTCCCGCCATGAATGCGTTGCCTGGCTACCTGACCGAGAGCTGCGGCCGGGAAAATCCGCCGCCCGCGGTCTCGGCACGCCTGTCCGGGCTCTCCCCACGAACGCGACCTCAGGGGTCTCTCATGAAACGTCCGCCGTGCGCGAAAACCTGAATGGTCCGCCGATGCAGCCTGCCTTTCGCGGCAGGCCGCGGCTCAGGTTCGAGCGCGTTTACAATGTGTTGTTCCTCTGCACCGGCAACAGCGCGCGTTCAATTCTCGCGGAAGGGATTCTCCGCAAAAGCGGCGAGGGGCTCTTTCGGGCTTTTTCCGCCGGCAGCCATCCGAAGGGCGCCGTGCATCCTCTTGCCCTGAAGGTGCTCGAAAGTTTCGATTACCCGACAGACGGCATGCGCTCGAAAGGCTGGAAGGAATTCGGCGTGCCCGGCGCTCCGGTCATGGATTTTGTATTCACCGTCTGCGACCCGGCCGCTGGGGAGGTCTGTCCGGTATTGCCCGGACAACCCGTGACCGCACATTGGGGCATCGACGACCCGGCGGCCGCCAAGGGCTCCAATATCCAGAAGGAAGCCGCCTTCGTGACCGCGTTTCGCCACATCAGGAACCGCATCATGGTCTTCACCGCCCTGCCGCTTCTCGGCATCGATCGAATGGCTCTCGGTGCGAAGTTACGGGAAATCGGCAGGATGGATGGTTCCACCGCCGGTCGCCCAGAGGCCGGATGATGGCGGGATACGATCTCCGGCGACGCCTCGCGGCCGAGGCGCTTGGCACGGCGCTGCTGGTAACGGCCGTTGTCGGCTCGGGCATCATGGCCGAGACCCTGACCAAGGACGTCGCGCTGGCACTGCTTGGTAACACCATCGCGACGGGGGCGATCCTGGTGGTACTGATAACCGCCCTTGGCCCAATTTCAGGCGCCCACTTCAACCCGGCCGTGTCGCTGATGTTTGCCGTCAACGGCGATCTCAGCCGACGCGAGGCCGCGCTCTATGCTTTGGTGCAAATCGTTGGCGGTATCGCCGGTACGATCGCGGCGCATCTTATGTTCGACATGCCGATTATCGAAGTGTCGCTGCATGTCCGCACGGGCAGCGCGCAATGGTTCGCGGAATGGGTCGCGACGTTCGGCCTGGTGATGACAATTCTGGCGGGAGTCCATTTCGCGCGCGCGTCGGTGCCCTGGCTCGTCGGTCTTTACATCACGTCGGCCTATTGGTTCACCGCCTCGACCTCGTTCGCCAATCCCGCCGTCGCGATCGCGCGATCGTTGACCAACACATTCTCCGGGATCCGGCCAACCGATTTGCCGGGCTTTATCGCCGCGCAGATCGCTGGCGCGGTTTGCGCTCTTGCGCTGATGAGCTGGCTGCTACGGACACCAGTGGGTGCCACCGCCGAGCCGGCGTCAGACCCGCCACAAAGTTCTTAATTCATGCACGGAACGTTACATGCCGGGTCCGCCATTCGAACAGTGACATCCGCTTCATTTCCGGAGCGGGCGCCTCCGGAAGCATGGCGCTCTTCAACGCGGCGATCGACGCGATCGCATCCTCAATGGTGACCTGGAAGGCGTAATGAAGCTTCATTGCCATTGGCGATGTGTGGATGCTCCATAGACCGGGCATCGCCTGTCGCGGCTGACCGATCCAGAAAAAGGCGGCATGTCTTTCGGGAATTGTATGCGCCAATGTCAGTCCCACCACATCGCGGTAGAAGCTGATCGAGCGGCCGAGATCGTTGACGGTGATGTCGGTTTCCCATAACCCGCCGACGGGCACGATGGTCATGATGTCCTCCCGTGGCCGGGAATTTAATGCTCCCACGGCATTTTTGGAAAGAAGCAAGACGAACGCGGGTTTCCACGAAGATCACCGCGCCATTCTCCGACGCTGAAACAGGCGCAACCGCGGGAACCCGCCACTCATGGGCGAAGACCACGCGGTATGCTAAAGTTGTTTTCATGCGGGTTCTCCAACAGGCGGACCAATCCGCCTGCGAAGGAACAGAACCATGGAATTTGGCGCCTCGATCTTCTTCACCGACTACTCGATCACCCCGGCCGCGCTTGCCGTCGCGATGGAGGAACGCGGGTTCGACACGCTGTTTGCCGCCGAGCACTCCCACATTCCGGTACCCAGGCGCACCCCGCCGCCCGGCGGTGGCGAGCTGGCAAAGCGGTACTATGATGTCATGGACCCGTTCGTCACTCTGACCGCCGCCGCTGCGGCGACCAAAAAACTCAAGGTCGCCACCGGGGTCTGCCTGGTCATCCAGCGCGATACGATCCAGACCGCGAAGCTGGTTGCCTCGATCGATCAGGTCAGCGGCGGCCGGTTCCTGTTCGGCATCGGCGGCGGCTGGAATGTCGAGGAGGTCGAAGCCCACGGCACCGTCTTCGCCACCCGCATGAAAAAGATGCGCGAGCAGATGGAAGCGATGAAGGAAATCTGGACCAAATCGACAGCGGAATATAACGGTGAGATCGTCAAGGTCCCGAGCATGATGACGTGGCCAAAGCCGGTGCAAAAGCCGCATCCGCCGATCCTGCTTGGCGGCGCCTTCCCATGGGCCGCGCGGCGCGCGATCCGCTATGGCGACGGGTGGTTTCCGAATGCGAGCAGCGGCGATCCCGCGGAATACATGCCGCGCTTCCGCCAGATGTGTTCGGAAGGCGGCCGTGACCCGTTACCGGTAACGCTCGGGGGCGTGCCGGAGGACCTGGCCCAGTTGCAACGGCTCCGCGATCTTGGCGCCGCCCGGTTGAACGTCAGCCTTCCGGCCGAGCCCGCAGACAAAATCCTGCCCATCCTCGATCGGTGGGCAGCGTTGATGCGCCAGGCGCGCGGCTGATCCGGGGCCAGTCCTTTCGGCAAGGAATAATCGCGGGTGTTTTCGTACAGGGAAAGCCGGTTTGGGGCGGCGCGGCCGCGCCGCCTAAACCCGGATCAGGCGGGACATCCCCGCGTCCCGCGCGGCGCGGCACAGAAAATCCACGAGCAGACCGATATCCGCGCCGCCTGTCGCCGTGGAGACCTTGGTAAGCCCCCAAATCTCCCGCACCGCGTCCACCGCGCCGAGCAGCGATGGGTCACCGTTGGTCAACAGCAGCACCGGCAGATCCGGGTTGTGACCGGCGGTCGTTTTCATCACGTGAAATCCGTCCTGGTCCTCGGCTTCCAAATCGGCGATGACCGCGATCGGATGGATCGCTCGCAGCAAGGGGGCAAGATCTTCCTCGCTGGTCGCATACTCAACCCCGATGTCGAGAAACTCGCAGATCGTATCGAGCAAATCGTTGTTATTGTCGTTATCGCGCACCACCAGCACGGAATGATTGACCGGGCCGAGGCGTCCGCTGAATGTCTTCAAGACCTCGATGGGCCCCCCGATGGGACCAAGGACCGCGGCAGTTTCGATGTGTACCATAACGCCTCCGGTTGGCCGTGCGACCAAGGACCTGAACGGTCCCATTAATGCGCGACACCAGAACCGTGCGGCAACATCGCGCGGGAGGATAGACCACCTGGCGTTAGTAATTCGTCCATCGCCGCTATTTTAGCGTGAACAACCGTTAATTCGGCGAACCTGCCGGGTTATTTGACGATTTTATACATACGATCGTGCCCAGACTTTGACGCCGATGCCTTCTGGGTCAGCATTTTTGCTTGCTCCGTAAGGCCGCACCGGATGATTTTAACCTATGCGCCAGATTCCAGATCTTTGCAATGTTCGAAGAAATGCGGGATTTGTCCCAACGTGACCTGGGGCAGGCCGGTATGGTTGCGAACGTTAATATCGCGCCAAGTCAATTCCGTGGACGGCGCCGCGATGAGTTTATCGCCGCCGCCCCGTCATCGGCCATGTTCAGAACACCAACGGGACGCACCTTTATCACCACGCCCGGGACGATCATCACCGCGCGACACCGTTGCCGGACGGCCTTGACCGGTGTATTCCAGCATCAATGCGCCGACATACATAGACACAGGAGAATCCGGCATGGACGTGACCCAGGATATGACACGCCGCCCGCGCGACCCGGTGAAGCCCGAGGCGGTGTCCCCCGCGTTGTTCGCGCATTTCGTCGTCCGCACCTCCAACTTCGAGGGAATGCGCCACTGGTATCAGACCGTCCTGAACGCCCGGATCGTGCACGACAATGGCACGCTTTGTTTCATGACTTATGACGACGAGCACCACCGCCTCGCGCTGGTCAACGTTCCTGGGCTGAAAAAGCCTGAGGCGGATAGTTGGGGGCTGAACCACCTCGCATACAGCTATAACTCTTTACGAGATCTGCTTTCGACCTATGTCCGGCTACGTGACCAAGGCATCGTTCCGTTCCGGCCAATTAATCACGGCCCGACGGTATCGATGTACTACCACGATCCCGATGGCACCGGGGTTGAGCTACAGGTCGATACCTTCGCCACCAAACAGGAAGCGGAGGCTTGGTTCGGCCGCGACGAGTTCAAGGAAAACCCGATCGGTGTCCTGTTCGACCCCGAAGACCTGCTGCGAGATTTCGAGGCGGGCGTACCGGAGGTTGACCTGCTGACCCGGCCCGAAGGCGGCGCCGCGCCAAGCCTCGCCGCGCGGAAGTAATCTGGCCGGTCTCAATAACCCCGCGCGATATCGAACCGGTTCGGTAGCGGCCGGCCGTCGCGCCAGGCTCGCAGGTTCTCGAAGAACAGATCGAGGCTGACCGGATTATAGGTCGCCGGATCGTCCGCGGCGGTGTGTGGGCTGACGATCAGGTTCTTCGTGGTCCATAGCCGATGGCCGGGTGGGATCGGTTCCGGCGTGAACACATCCAGCACGGCGCCCGACAGATGGCCCGAGTCCAGGCTGTCGCAAAGAGCGTCCTGGTCGATCAGTTCGCCCCGGCCGATATTCACGACGCCTGCGCCGTTGGGCAGCAGCGAAAGCCGCCGCCGATCGATCATACCGCGCGTGGCGTCCGTCAAAGGGCAGGCCAGCACCAGAAATCGCGTGCCCGGCAGGACCGCGTCCAGGCCCTCGGTGCCAATCACCCGCGCGCAATGCGGATGCGGCGCGGGGTTGGCCCGAACGCCCGTGACCGCCATTCCGAACCCGGCCGCGTGCCGCGCGACGGCGCCGCCAAGGCTGCCCAGACCGACGATGGCGATAGGCTCTCCGGTCAACACGGCACCCCAGAGTTTTCGCCAATGGCCCGCACGCTGGTTCGTCACCATCGCCGGCACCTGACTGGCGAGCATCAGCACCGACATGATCCCGAACTCCCCCGACTTCACCGCGTGGGTGCCGCGGTTGTTCATCAGGATCGTACCAGGCGGCAGCCAGTCGAACGGCGCGAGGCCGTCAAGGCCCGCGTTGGTCACGAACAGCAGTTTCAACCGGGGCGCGGCGATCGTCATTCCATGAGGAAATTGCGCTTTGATCACGCTGACATCGCAGATCAGCGCCTCGGCGTCCGTCATCGCGGCGGTGAAATCGGAGCTTGTCCGGCCGATGCTGACGTCATGCTCGTCGCCGGGACCGGACGCGCGGGCCACCGCCGCGTCCCATTGAGCGCGGGAGAAGTCGAACAGAGGATCGTCAGCGGGGTTCTGCAGATGGATGCGCATCGCCAGACCGTGCCATGAAGAGTGTCAGCGGTCCATTAAGGCCCGATCGCGCCCAGGCCGCGGAGGAACGAATACCGGTTGGCCAGGAACTCACGCACCATGTCGGACACCATGGTCCGCGCTTTCTCGGGGTCGCGCACGATCTCTCCCTCGTTCATTAACGACCGGCCGGACCGGGTCAATTCCATGAGAACCCCTTCCGATAACGCGCCCTGGTCTGGCGCCACGCCATCCATGAGCAGCCCGATCGCCAGGGCCTCCATGACGTTGACCGCGACGCTGGAGCCGGTCACTGGCGCGGCCAGGCACGGCAAATCGGCCCCAAAACGAATTCGGCGAATGATGGCCGCGTTCAACCGCAGGGATGCCTCGCGCGCGCCCCGCTCATTACCGGTGGGCGAGGCGGGAAACGCATAGCCGCCGCCGATCAGAAGCATAGCCGCCTGGACGAAGTCGCCCAGAGGCCGGTTCTGGAATTGGGGCATGGCGCGGAACTGACCGATGCTCGCCGGACCCGCGAGAATCGCTGCCATCATGGGGCCGTAGAACTCCGGCTGCCCGGTCATATTGCCAAACGGCGTGGTGAAGCGAATGGGATCTTCGGCCACTTTACCTGTCCAGACCAAGGTCAGGGCGTCCAGCTTCGCACTCTGCTCGATGATCGGCATCGGCTCACCGCCGCGACGCCACAGATCGCGCCGGAAAGATTTCGCGGAAGCGAGATCGCGCATCGTCTCCCGGATTCCGATATCGCGGACAGTGTTGAGGATGGGCACGATGGTGGCCGGCACCGACAGGGCGTCGATATTTTCCAGCAGCGTCGCGGTGCCGATAAAAATCGTCCTGGCTTCCGCCATCGCCTCGGCGACGTCGGCGAACATGACCGGATGCCAGTCGCGGTTCAGGAACTCGTGCGCGATATAGCGCGGGTCGAGACGCTTCATCTGCTCGAGCCGGGCCTCGAGCCCGGGATGGGCCTGGAAAAAAAGAGAGCCGCCGGTTTTGAGCTGGTCGAGGGTTTTGAAGATGTCGGGCACTTCCTGATCGGTGCGACGCTGCCCCATCACGGCGAGCTGGCGCATCAACAGGCGAATCGGCTCCACGCCTGACCAGCCGCTGGTCGCATTATAGCTAATATAAGCAAGACCGCCGGGACGCAGCCAGCGGCCGAAGACGCCGGCCAAATGGCGCCGGTTTTCCAGGGATATCCAGCTCAGCACCCCGTGCGCGACCATGAGGTCGAACGGCCCGGAGACGATGTCCGCCCCGCCTTGGGCCAGACTCTCGAATGACATTTCTTCGAAACGTATGTTTGTCAGGCCTGCCAGAGCCACCATCGCCCGCGCATTTTCGATGTGGGTTGGGTTGAAGTCGAAGCCCCAAACTTCGGCGTTGGGATTGGTGGCGGCGGCGATCATCGCGTTGAGGCCGTTGCCACAACCCAGGTCGGCATACCGGAATGGCGCGGTAAGGTCGGGCGGCTGGTATTGAAGCATGATCGAACAGGCCGCGAGCCAGGCGGGTGTCGTCTCCATATAAGCGTTGGTCGTGTACGCGACGTCGGTGACGTAACCGTGGTCCCAGAGCGCCATGCCAGTTGGCCTTCCCGTTGCTTGTAAGGCGAGTTGTAACGACAGGCGCGCCGCTGGACCAAGAAAAACGGCCCTGGGCCATCCGCGTCATGGGTTTCCAGCCTTCCGGAACAGGACCACCTGGCCAAAAAAAATCCGGCGAGAGGCAAATTTCTGGTTGCGCCAGGGGGGTGGGGGTCCTATGTGGCCCCTCTACGCAGCAACGCACGTGCCTCTGGCCCTCGTGGTTACGCAACGACGTCAAGCGTTCTGGCAATCGTTTGGTCGCTGGTTCGTTCGACCGTTTCGTCAACTACGCCCATCGCCTGAAAAGGTGGGCGTCTACATAGGGGGCCTGGCGCGATGACTCCAAAAATCGCCCGATTCCTTGCGCGACAGCAGCCGGCGACGCCGTGTCTGGTGCTCGATGTGGACCGTGTGGAGGAAAACTTCCGTGCGCTTCGGCGTACGCTGCCGTTAGCGCGCATTTACTATGCCGTGAAGGCCAATCCAGCACGTCAAATCCTTGAACGGCTGGTGGGATTGTCGAGTTCTTTCGACGCGGCGAGCTTCGAGGAGGTTGAGGCATGCCTGGACACGGGCGCCCGGCCGGAGGCGATCAGCTTTGGCAATACGATCAAGAAAGTAACGGCCATCCAGGGCGCGTTCCGGCGCGGCGTGACGCTGTTCGCGTTCGATTCCATTGAGGAGTTGGAAAAGCTGGCGAAGCATGCGCCCGGCGCGCGGGTCTATTGCCGGATCCTGGTGGAAAACGAAGGCGCGGACTGGCCGTTGTCGCGCAAGTTCGGCACGACCGTGGACAACGCGAAGACGCTGATGATCCGCGCCGGCGAGATGGGGCTGGACCCCTATGGCCTGTCGTTCCATGTCGGCAGCCAGCAGACGACGACACGCGCTTACGAAATCGCGATCGGCAAGGTCGCGATGCTGTTCACCGACCTGACCGACGCCGGGATCAACCTCCGCATGATGAACCTTGGCGGCGGATTCCCGGTTCGTTATCGGGACGACGTGCCGGAGATCGACCGGTTTGGCGACGCGATCATGACCGCGATGACCGAGCATTTCGGCAACAACATGCCGGAAATGGTCATTGAGCCCGGCCGTTTCGTCGTCGGTGGCGCGGGCCTGATCTCGGCCGAGGTGGTGCTGGTTTGCCGGCGCGATCCATCCGACCCGGTGCGCTGGGTGTACCTGGATATCGGCCGTTTCGGCGGGCTGGCGGAAACCGAAGGCGAGGCAATCAAGTACGCCATTGTCACGCCGCATGATGGAACCGCGACAGGGCCGGTGGCAATCGCGGGTCCAACCTGCGACGGCGCCGACATCATGTATGAACGCTCGAACTATCGGCTACCTTTGGCGTTGACGTCGGGCGACCGGGTGGAGCTGTTGTCGGCTGGCGCGTATGTCACGACTTATGCGTCTCAGCGGTTCAACGGGTTCGCCCCGCTGGCGGAATATTATTTGTAATGGTTGATGCTCGCGCGGTCACGGCCGCGCGAGCATGGTTTCATGCCGCGCCAGTTTCCGGTGCAGCAGATACATCGGCACCGTGACGGCCGACAGGCCGGCCGCCGCCAGAATCCCGCCCTTGGGGCTGCCCATCAGGTCCGCCGTGTAGCCGCACAAAGCGGGTCCAGCGGTGCCCCCGAGATAATACAGCGAATCACTATTGTCCGGTCAATAGCTGAATAAATTCAATTGGTTATCGTCCATGACATGTTCGGAACTGTCAGCTGTTTGAGAAATCACAGATTCTATCGAGGCCTTTTCAAATACTGTCACCGAAAACACCTGCATCAATGTGTAGAG
>SHWL01000149.1 GCA_009693865.1 Acetobacteraceae bacterium
CTACCGAGTCGCGCCGCCTTCCTCCCCTCGTCATGGTTCGGCTCGACCGGACCATCCGAAGCGGCACTGTACCGCGACCGATGGTCCGGTCGAGCCGAACCATGACGAGGGGAGGCTGGAGCCCGATCGAAGCGTTTATCTTTGGGCGTCGCCTAAGACAACTCCTCTGGGATAGCGGCCAATTGCTTTGTTCGCAGCCAGGCACTCACCGCCGGTTGAGCGGTGACGACGCAAAACGGAATTGCCACCACCAGACCAAGCGCGAAAATTGCGGCCCACAACACGGCGGTCCAACCGGCCTGGGCAAAACAAGCGAATACCGCAAAGCCCAACAGAGTCTGTGGCCATAACAGGTGGGCCGCCTCGAGCCAGGACACGCCGCGGTCCGTTCGATTTTGCGGCGTCCACGTCGCGCGAAGCCCCAGAGCGATCTTTAAGGTCACGACTGTTTTGGCCGGGATGTTGATCGCGTCCATCAATAGCGTGAACACGATCTCCGATGCGGCGCCGGCCAGCACGCGCGTAACGCCTCCGTACCGGCCGCGCTTCTCGCGCGACAACAGCACCTCCAGATATCCCAGCAGCTTCGGGGCGTAGAGCGCGCCAGCCCAGATCAGCGTCGCCGTCAACGCCCATCCAAACGGAAATGGCGATGTCGTATCCGTCGCGGCAGCCCAGGCCGCGGCGAGTAAAAACACGACGTAGAAAGGTGTGCAGCCGAACAGCAGTATGGCCTGTATCAGTTGCCACCGCCCCATGGGTCGCAGGCCCGCCATCGTCAACAAGTGCCGGTATTCGAAGTTTCCCGCCAGCCAACGCATCTCGCGCCGCATGAACTCCGGCAGCGCGGGCGGATTGGCCTCGTACGAGCCATCTTCCTCAGGCAGCAGCCGGATGCCCCAGCCGGCGCCACGCAGCATCGCGGCCTCGATCTGATCGTGCGACAGAATGTGGGCGCCGCCGGGCAGCAACGGCAGGCGGCAATGGGTCCGGAACGGCGCGATGCGGATGACCGCGTTATGGCCCCAGTAGACGCATTCGTCGCCTTGCCACCAGGATAACGCGGTGGCCCAGGTGCGCATCCCGGCACGCATACCGAACTGGAACATGCGGGGGAATGCTGACGAGGCCGGCAATCCGACTGTCAGATGCTGGATGATTCCCAGGCTGGGGTCGTCGCGCATGGCGAGGACGAGGCGCAGCACCGCCTCCGGGGTCATGACCGAATCAGCATCCAGGACCAGCATCAATTCGAAGCCTTCGGCCCGGTGGTCGAGGAACTCCATGATGTTGCCAGCCTTGAATCCGCTGTTCTCGTTCCGGCGCCGGTAGTGAATGCGAGACGGATCCCTGTCCTGGGCCTGAAACGAGGCGGCGGCGCGTTCCTCGGCCTCCGTCGCGTTCGGGGCGTTCGTATCGGACAGGATGAACACCGCGAATGCCCCTCCGATTCCAGCCAGGTCCAATCCGTCCAGGAGGCGGCGAACCGGCGGCAGGACCGCCGCCATATCCTCGTTCCGCACCGTGACCGCGATGGCGGTCCGCGGCACGATCCCACCCGTCGCGACCGCGGGCGGCACGGACGGACGGCGCAGGCGCAGGACGAACCCAATCAGTCCATTCGCGGCGCAAAACCCCACCCAGGGGGCCGCCGCCAGACAGCTCAACAGAAGCGTGACCTTCGCGGCCGTCCAGCCACCGGGCGCGAGCACGCGAAACATCGACACCCCCAGACACAGGCAGACGGTGGCGACGATCGCGACCACGAGCAGACGGCGAAACAACATTTACGCGGCAACCTTTGCGAAGAAATCAACGGGACGCGGCCGGGTCGCGGCTTCAGTTATGGCGCGAACCGGGCACGCAAGGTATAGCGATGGCGGATGTCCGCCGCCGCTTCGCCAATCATCGCCGTCGTTTTGCCGCCGCGGGAGGGATTTGGTCCCCGGCGCGCGCGCGGAATTGGGCTGACGGTGCGCCACCACGCATTGGCGACCTCCACGGAACACACGGTTGTGTTTGGGAGCCGGCAATTCGGACCAGTGTTCCCGGACGTCACTTTCCGGCTCGCGCATACGGTGGCGTTCATTCCTGGCCGGGTGCAGGCGCGGTATGCGCTGGGGCTACTTTTCGCGCTGCGGCGTTTGCGGCCAGCATCGATCGAAGTGCATGCCGAGCCCTTGGTCGCAATGTGGCTCCAACGTCTGTTCCCGGCCATTCCGGTGGTGCTTTTTCTGCACGACGTGCCGGAAGCGAACCGGCTGACCCGAACGCCAGAACTACGATCCGAATTGTTGAGCCGGACCGCGCGGATCGTGACTTTGTCGGCCTGGCTTCGCGACCGCTTTCTCGAAGGGGTGCGGCCACACGCCCATGCCCCGATCGTCATTCCACCGTGCGTCGACCTCACGGGTCTCTCGACATCCGAAGCCGCATCGGCGACGCGCCGGACACCTCTGGTGCTGTTCGCCGGCCGGCTGATCCCCGAAAAGGGGGTCGAGCAGTTTGTGTCCGCCTGCATCACAGCCTTGCCGCGCTTGCCGGGTTGGCGCGCCGAGATCATCGGCGCCGACCAGCATGCGGTAACAAGCCCGGAAACACAGTTCGTTCGCCTGATCCGCGCGATTGCCGAACCGGCGAGCATTTCGATGATGGGTTATCGGGATCATCCCGATCTGATGGCGGCGATGGCGAGCGCCGCGATCGTGGTCATTCCCAGCCGTACCCCGGAGGCCGGAGGGCGCCTCGCGCTGGAGGCCATGGCGAGCGGCGCGGCGGTGATTTGCCCTCGCGAAGGCGCTTTTCCGGAAATCGTGGGTGATGCGGCGGTTTACGCCGACCCGGCGCAGCCCACGGAACTCGCCGCTGCGATTTGTGCGTTGGGTGGCGATCCGCGGCGGCTCGCCACATTGGGAGAAGCGGGCCGCAAACGCGCGGCACGGTTCGATCTCTCGAAAATCGGGGCGCAGTTGGACGAGGCACGGGCCAGGATCATCGCCGATGGGGCACCAAGGCGATGATTGCTACCGCCTGGCGAAGTGGCTCGCGCGTGATATATCACCTCCGCGAAGCCAACCGCCGGAGGTCCAGCCCCGGCGCGTTCCCAGATTCGGCGTTCAACCATCGGCAAGGCCCCTCGTGACAGATATTCAACCCGCTCGCGGCACCCACGACCTGATCGGCGAAGACCAACGCCGTCATCATCATGTCGTGGAGACCGCTCGCCACGTCTCCGGTTGTTATGGGTTCGAGGAGTGGATTACACCGATCTTCGAGGATACCCGGGTTTTCTCCCGCACCCTGGGCGAGACCTCCGACGTCGTGACGAAGGAGATGTACACGTTCGAGGACCGCGGCGGCGATTCCATCACCCTCCGCCCGGAAGCGACCGCCGGCGTGTGCCGCGCGTTGGTGACCAACGGCCTGACCCAGTCGCTGCCGCGGAAAGTGTTCTGCTCGGGCCCCATGTTTCGTTACGAGCGCCCGCAGAAGGGGCGCTATCGCCAATTCCACCAGATCGACATCGAGCTGATCGGCCCGTCCGAGCCACTCGCGGACGCCGAGGTGATCGCCTGCGGATGGAATATCCTGAAGGCGCTTGGCGTGCATGCGGACACGGTGTTGGAATTGAACACCCTGGGCGATCAGGACAGCCGCGCCGCCTACCGGGAGGCGCTGGTGGAATATTTCACAGCGCACAAGGGCGGGCTTTCGCCGGACAGCCTCGTGCGGCTGGAGCGTAATCCGATGCGCATCCTTGACAGCAAGGAAGAGCAGGACCGGAAGATCGTGGCGGGCGCGCCAACGATCCAGCCCCATCTGACGGAAGCCGCGGCGGCGTTTTACACGAAGGTGCAAGAATATCTGACCCGCTTCGGCGTGCCGTTCCGAGAGAATCCCAGGATCGTTCGCGGTCTGGATTACTACAGCCACACCGCCTTCGAGTTCGTGACCTCCAAATTGGGCTCGCAAGGAACGGTCATGGCGGGTGGCCGGTACGACGGTCTGGTCGCCGAAATGGGCGGTCCAGCGACTCCCGCGGTCGGTTTGGCCGCTGGTGTGGAACGATTGGCGATGCTGCTGGATGCCGCGCCCTTGGCGCCGGCCCCGGTCGCCGTCGTGCCGATCGGGGATGAGGCCGAGGCCGCCGCGATCGGCATTCTTCAGTCCCTACGCGCGGCGGGAATTCGCGCGGAAATGTCGTATCGCGGCAACCTTCGCCGCCGCATGGAGCGGGCCAACAAAATCGAGGCGCGCGCGGCCGTCATTCTGGGCCCTGACGATCTGATGCAGGGCGTCGCGCAGGTGAAGGATCTGAAGACCGGGGCGCAGGAGGCGGTGGCGATCCCGGATATCGCCGCGTATCTGACATGAACCTGGCACTGAAGCTCGACCGGATCGCCGCCCGCGCCGACGAACTGCGGGCAATGCTGTCCGAGGGTTTGTCGGGTGAGACCTATGTGAAGGCGTCCAAGGAACTTTCTGAAATCGAACCGGTGGTCGCCCGGATTGGCAATTTGCGGGAGGCGGAGCGCGCGCGGGAGGACGCCAGTGCTCTTTTGGGCGATCCCGAAATGAAGGAACTGGCCGAGGCGGAACTGTTCGATCTGAAGGATAGGATTCCGGCGCTGGAACATGAAATCCAACTGGCGCTGCTGCCGAAGGATGAAGCGGACGCGCGATCCGCCATTTTGGAGCTGCGGCCGGCGGCCGGCGGCGATGAAGCCGGCCTGTTCGCGGCGGAATTGTTTGCGATGTATCAGAAATACGCCGAAGGCCGCGGCTGGAAGTTCGAGATTCTGGAATACAGCGACACCGGTCTGGGCGGCTTGAAAGAAGCCTCGGCGGAGGTGAACGGGCGCAATGTGTTCGCGCGCCTGAAATATGAGTCCGGCGTGCATCGCGTGCAGCGGGTACCGGCGACTGAGAGCCAGGGGCGCATTCATACCTCGACCGTCACGGTCGCGGTCATGCCCGAAGCCGAGGAGATCGATGTCCAGATCGACGAAGGCGATTTGCGGATCGATGTTTACCGGGCTTCGGGTGCCGGTGGGCAGCATGTGAACAAGACGGAAAGCGCCGTGCGCATCACACACCTTCCAACGGGCATCGTGGTGGCGATGCAGGAGGAAAGGAGCCAGCACAAGAACCGCGCCAAAGCGATGAAGATTCTTCGGGCGCGGATGTACGAACAGCAGCGGGCGTCTCTGCATGCCACGCGGGCGGCGGACCGGAAGTCCCAGGTTGGCACCGGCGATCGCAGCGAGCGTATCAGGACTTACAACTTCCCGCAGGGGCGGGTGACCGATCATCGGATCAATCTGACATTGTATAAAATCGATCGCGTGATGATTGGCGAGCTGGATGAGTTCATCGACGCGCTGACCGCCGAGGATCAATCGGCGCGGCTGGCGGCGCAGGAATGAGCCCACACGATCCCGTTCAGTTCGTCGCGAAGAACATGCGCCTCGATCTCGCGCTGATCGCGGGGATGATCAAGCCGGGCTCCCGCGTGCTGGATATCGGCTGCGGCGACGGCACTTTGATCGAGCGGCTGTATCAGGAGAAAGGCTGCGACGCGCGCGGCATCGAGATCGACATGGTGGAGGTGACGCAGGCGGTCGCGCATGGGTTGCCGGTGATGCATGGCGACGCGGATACCGACCTCGCGCATTATCCTGACGGGGCGTTCGACTACGTCGTGTTGTCCCGGACATTGCAGGCGGTAGAGCGGCCGCGGACGGTGCTGGCACAAATGTTGCGAATTGGCACCCGCGCCGTGGTCAGTTTTCCGAATTTCGGCCATTGGCGGCTGCGCTGGCAATTGCTGGCGACCGGGCGGATGCCGATGACGGCGACGTGGTCGCGGCATTGGTATGAGACCCCAAATATCCATCCTTGCACCATCCGGGATTTTTTTGCCCTGTGCGAGGTAGAGAATTATGTGGTGGAGCAATGGCTCGCCGTCGACGACGAAGGGCGCCGCGCGCCGTGGCGGCGGTTTCCCCGCCTGGCCAATCTGTTTGGCGAGCAGGGGTTGTTCGCGCTGCGGCGGGCGTGATTGGGCTTTGAACTGACGCGGAGAGCGAACATGCCGGATGATGCCGCCGTTCAAAACCCCATTGGGCGGGCGTGGCACGGCGATACAACCCGCGTGCCGTTCTGGACCTACAAGGACCCCGACATTCTGAAATTGGACCAGAAGCGTCTGTTTGAGGGGCCGGCCTGGAATTACCTCTGCCTGGAAGCGGAAATACCCGATGCTGGCGACTGGTGCGCGACCTATGTGGGAGAAATGCCGGTTGTCGTGGCGCGGGACCATGACGGCGCCATCGTCGCGTTCGAGAACCGCCGCGCGCATCGCGGCGCGCCGATCTGCCTGGACGACGGAGGCAACCCAAGGATTTCCGGTGCGTGTATCATGCGTGGCGGTACAATTTGCGTGGCGATCTTCGATGCCCGAGCCGTCTGATTGAAAACCGCGTCAGTGGCAGACCGACTCAATTCTCTGAGCATTTTCGATTTGGCGTTCGATCACCTCCGTCGAAACCGCGAATTCTTCAGCGATCGCGACATTGTCCCGGCCGTCCTCTCGCATCGAGAGAATCTCGTTCACGGGCGCCAGGAACTCCGCCGCGAAGGCGCGGCCCGCGGCCTGGCGGTAGGCCGATCGCAATTCATTCACGGGTGCGCGTTGAGGAGATGGAAAGCAGACAACATCCCCAATGCCGCGCGCGAAAGTAAATAAATGCGAAGCTTCAGCCTCAGCTGAGCGTCCATGGGTCCGCAGGTGCAAATGGACGCCGTCACCCTTATTACTCCGCAACAGACGGATCCCATGGGACGATGGCGCGAGATCGTATTGCGTGGTGGCTCCCACCGAGCGCGAGAGTGCGGTCAACGTCCCAAACCGGCGCGTCTGATCAAAATCAAGTTCGCGACGAACCGAGCGCGCGCGGCGGTACCCGCGCGCCCAACTTTCTTCGCCTGCGCGATCGGGAGCGGCCGCGCAGGCCGCCTTCGCGTGATCCTGAAGCCCCGCTACGAGAGACTTGTTCGGCGTGCGGGTCTCTACTGCTTTGATCCAATCGATCATTGCACGGCAGTTCGCGGGACGTGCGCCGGCCAGGAATTCGGCAAGCGGTTCACCTTCGAAAAGTTCGGACGCCCTTTCGACGGCGTCCGCCGCCGCGGCGTCGATCTGGTAGGGGTCGAGATGGAGTGCACCCGCGGCCTCGCAAAATGCGGATTCTTCCGCGTCAGAGCGCGAGGCTTTGACGCGATCCCAGCGGAGTGTGGCGCTTGATCGGGAGACACCCTGAGATTTCAGCCGCTCCAGGACGAATTCGACGAAGTCGCTTAAGCGAGCTTCCGCCTCGGGTCGAGTCATGATCTCCGAGGAACCGGCCCAAAATCGTATGTCCGGATTTGTGTAGGTCCGTTGCCTGGCTGAAATTTCAAAGGTCGCGCCATCATACGTCAGGCGCACGTCCGGTACCGCGTAACCGGAGCGATATCGGATAAGTGATAAATCGTTGTCCCGGCCGCCAAAAAGAGTCCACCAGTCATGCGCCAGCCCTTCGGCGAGCGCATAAAGTGAGATCGTGAGATGATCAATCGATTCGGTCCCGCTGAGATGGAGGCAGACATTTTGCTGTCCAAGCCACAGGCGCAGATCTGCCACCGTCGCTCGCTCTTCCGGGGCAGCATTAATCACGTCATCTTGCCATTCAGCCGAATACAGCAAATCGTTCGTCCTCTTCTACCGGCCACCCCTTGTATTGACTTCGAACACTGTTCACGCAGCGACCGAACCAAACCTGACCGGTATCCTGTCCATACCAGATGTGGTTTGGAAAGTCCTGGTCAGCCTCGTAATACCGAAGCTGACCTTTCGCCAACGCTTCCCTGACCCATCCTGTCGCTGTCTCCCGGCCGGCTGCATGGGTGATCGGACAGATCGTCGTTTTCTGCTTCTTCGGCCGTGTGGCCAAACCGTCTCGGCCGGTATAAGCGCCGGGCAGACCGCCCCACCACCGCTCGCGCTTGTGCTCAGCGCTCCCGACATATGTCGCGGCGGCGATTTTCGCCGGGGTAAGCGGTTGCCGGGGCTGGAGTTGTTTGGGGCGTTTCGCCATGAGTGGTCCGATGCGACGGTTTGAACCAAGCCGCCAGTCCGTATATTATTCCTCTAACCCCCGCGCGATATCCAACGCCATCCGCAACAACTTATCGCTTGCCTCCGGCGTCCGGAACGCGCTGTGCGCCGACAGGGTCACATTCGGCAGAGTCGTCAATACATGGCCCGCTGGCAGCGGCTCCGTCTCAAACACATCCAATCCCGCGTGCCGCAACTGCCCTGACCGCAAGGCCGCGATCATCGCGGCTTCATCCAACACCGCCGCGCGGGCGGTATTCACCAGGAGCGCGCCCGGCTTGATCTTCCCAATTCGCTCCGCGCTCAAAAATCCCCGGGTTTCGTCGTTCAGCAACAGATGCACCGAGATCACGTCGCTCGACGCCAGCACCGTGTCCAGATCGGCGAATGTCACTCCCGCGGCGGCCCGAGGCGTCCGGTTCCACGCCAACACCCGCATGCCCGAGCCACCGGCGATCCGCGCCATCTCGGCCGCGATGCCGCCGAACCCAATAAGGCCGATGGTCTTCCCGGTGAGTTCCATCCCCTCGGTGCGGAGCCATTGACCCTCCCGCATCCCTCGGTCCATCGCGGCCAGGCCCCGCGCGGCGGCCCACATCAGGGCAATGGCGTGCTCGGCCACGGCGGTGTCGCCATAACCTTTGATGACATGGACGGCGATCCCGAGTTCAGCCAGTTCCTCGGGGTTCATGTAACTGCGGGCGCCGGTGCCCAGGAAAATGACGTGTTTCAGGCCCGCGCAAAGGCGCATGGCGGAGGTGGGCAACTGCGTGTGGTCGTCGAGGACGAAATCGTATCCGGCGAGCAGCCCAGGGAGCGCCTCGGGCGGGATGTCGCCCTGTTCGTTGACGGTCACCGGCGGGTCATCCGGCCGTGCCACGCGGTGGAAAACCGACGCGAGGTCGTCGACGGCGTCCATGAACAGGCCTTTCATCAAATCCTCCGCGCGTGATCGCCGAACTTTGCCGTTGGGCCGCGAGACAGGCAACCACTGGGCAAGGGAAATCGTGCTAACGTCGCGCGTCGATTCCCGGGTGAGCTGATGCCGCGCAGACCCACATCGCTGGTTTCGGAAGCGCGCTCGAGGCCGCTGGCGTCCGTCCGCGGGTCCGGGCCCTCGTCCGCGCGCGCCACGCCGTCCCGGGTCGAATTCCGGACACCGTCCCGATCCCGCTCGATGCTGGGCCGTTTGTTGCGCCTGGCCATCATCCTCGCCATTTGGGGTCTCGTCGCCCTGGGCGCCATCGTCGTTTGGGCCGCCTATGACCTGCCCCGCCCCGAGTCCGCGATGGATGCGCCCCGCCGCCCCGCGTTGGTAGTGCAGGACTGGTCTGGCCAGACCATCGCGACCTATGGCGACCTGATGGGTGAGCCACTTCGTGTGGCCGATCTGCCGCCGGAGCTTCCCGCGGCGCTCGTCGCGGTGGAGGATCGCCGCTTCTGGAAACATTGGGGGCTCGATGTCATCGGCCTTACCCGCGCGGTGTGGGTCGATGTGACCACGGGGAGGCTGGCGCAGGGCGGGTCTTCGATCACTCAGCAGGTGGCCAAGACGCTGTTCCTGACAAATGAGCGGACGTTCCGCCGGAAAATCCGAGAATTACTGCTGACGATCTGGCTGGAACGAACCTTCACGAAAAGAGAAATTCTCGAAATTTACCTTAACCGCGTTTATTTGGGTGCGGGCACCTGGGGCATGGACGCGGCGGCGCGGATGTATTTCGGCATTTCAGCCCGCAAGGTGAACCTGTGGCAGGCGGCGGTGCTGGCGGGTTTACCGCGGGCACCCTCCCGGTTCAATCCGCGCTCCAACCCCTCAGCCGCGACTGCCCGGGCGAAGGAGGTGCTGACCGCGATGGCCGACACCGGTGTGATCTCTCAAGACCGTGCCAAGGCCGAGGGAGCGAAGATCGCGTTTCCGCGCGCCACGCGTCAGTCGGGCGCCTGGTTCGCGGATTGGGCATCCGATCAGGTGCAGGCGGTGCTGCCCCCCGATCGCGACGCGACGATCCGCACCACACTCGATCTGCGGCTGCAAATCGCCGCCGAGACCGCGCTGACTTCGATGTTGGACGGGCCGGGAGTGGCGGCGAATGTCGAACAGGGGGCCGTGATCGTTCTGGATGCCGTGACCGGTGCGGTGCGAGCGATGGCGGGTGGGCGGGATTACCGGGACAGCAACTTCAACCGCGCGGTCAACGCGCATCGCCAACCGGGTTCGGCTTTCAAGCCCTTCGTTTGGCTGACGGCCCTGGAAAACGGGATGACCCCGGCCGACACCATCGTCGACGCGCCGGTGCGAGTCGGTTCCTGGCAACCGGAGAACTTTGAACACGACTACCGCGGCGAAATCACACTGGACGAGGCGCTGGCGCACTCGGTCAATACCGTATCCGTCCGGTTGATGCAGCGGTTCGGTGGGCCAAAGCCGGTGGCCGCGACCGCGGCCCGATTGGGTATCACGAGCCGCCTGCCGAAGGATGCGTCGCTCGCGTTGGGCACGGGCGAGGTGGGCTTACTTGAGCTGACCGCGGCTTTCGCCCCATTCTTCAACGGAGGCTTCCGTTTGGCGCCTTTCGCGGTCGTGGCTCGGGCGGCGCCGGAACCGGTGATCCGTCCGGAACACGCGGCCATGATGGCGGGGATGATGAGTTCGGTCGTCAGCCGCGGCACCGGCAAAGCGGCGGCTCCTCCTGGGCGGCCTGCCGCAGGGAAGACCGGGACGACGTCGGATTACCGGGACGCCTGGTTCGTGGGTTATGTGAACGGTATGATGATCGGGGTGTGGATGGGGAATGACGACAACGCGCCGATGAAAAACGTGACCGGCGGATCGCTCCCCGCGCGAGTGTTCCGGGAGGTTGCGGCGGTGCTGCGGTAGGCCGCCCATTTACCTTGTTATTTCCAATCTATATAATCAAAACCTGGACGTGCAACGGGACAATTGAGCCTATCGGGATGGATGAACCGGGACCCACGGAGCGAAGGATACGGAGATCGCGGCTCCAGGCCGGCTTTTGGCTGGTTCGGATCGGATGTCTGACGTTCCTGCTCGCGTTGGCCGGAACAGTCATGGATGCCGGTCTGGAAATACCTCCGGCGATCGCGGCCGAAACGGTCCAACCTGGCGTGGTCATCGCGACGCTGGACGGGTTGCTGACGGCGACCTTCCCCGAGACGACGGATGACGCGGCCCTCAAAGCAGCCATACCGGGTCTTGTCGCCAAAGGTGTTCAATCGATCGGTCTCCGGGGTGTTCCAGTCCGGGACATCCGGCCGCTAGCAGCCTGTCGGACTCGGGTTTTCGGCTGACTGGTGGGGCGGCCCCGAAACCGCGCCCAACGGATGCCATCAACCGGTGACGGGCCCTCGCGCTGCTGTCTGGATCGCCAAATCGGTCATGCCGATCGGCCCCCGGCCCGGAT
>SHWL01000150.1 GCA_009693865.1 Acetobacteraceae bacterium
CCTCAAGATCGACCACCAGACCGATGGAGGTAACGATCGACGCCCAGGTGCCGGACAACAGAGAGGCTGGTTTCTTGCGCATCCGGGGTGAGAATCGTACTGCGCCGTGACCGTGCAAGCCTTAGATTCGCGCGTATGGGGCGTTGCCCCTCGACCCCACCAGGGACACGGTCCCTGGACCGCGATTTATGTGGTCAGGAGATGAGAGGGGTCTACTCGCATGTCGATACATTCGCGCGGACCCCTCTCATCTCCTGACCACAAGTCATGGTTCCAAGGGCCACTGCCCTTGGTGGGGTTCAGGGGCAAAGCCCCTGGCCGGGGTTTGGGGGCGGGGGAGCCCCATCGCTGCCCCTGTCCGGCGCAGGCGCGGTTGGTGTAGGCTCCTGACGCTTAACCAACGGGGACAGTCCATGAGCAGCCAGACAGCCGACGTCCTGGGTTCGATCCGGGTCCGCCCCTTGCATGCCGCGCCTGCCTCCCCTGGCCTGGGCGCCGAGATCACCGGCGTCGATCTCCGCGCCATCGATGACACCGATTTCGCAACCATCCATCGCGCGTGGGTCGACCATCAGGTGCTGTTATTCCGCGGTCAGAGTCTGAGCGACCCAGATCTGGCCGCGTTCTCCCGCCGCTTTGGCGATCTGGACCACGCGCCCATCCAGGAAAACGGCCAGACCATCGCCAGCTTCATGCCGGAGATTTATGTCGTTTCGAACGTAATCGAAAACGGCGTCGCGATCGGCAGCCTGGGATACGGCGAGGCCGTGTGGCACACCGACATGTCCTATCTGCGGTCACCACCCAAGGCGAGCATGTTGTACGCCCTGGAAATCCCACCCACTGGCGGCGATACCTCATTCGTCGACATGTACGAGGCGTTCGAGGCGCTGCCACCATCTTTGCGCGACCGGGCCCTGGGCCTGCGGGTCAAGCACGACGGCACCTATAACAGCGGCGGCTATGTCCGGCAGGGTGTGACGCCGACGGACGATCCGCGGGATGCACCGGGGACGATGCATCCGCTGGTTTGCACCCATCCCGACAGTGGGCGGCGCATGCTGTATCTGGGACGGCGGCGGATGGCTTGGCTCGAAGGATTTGGGCTGGCGGAGTCCGAGGCGTTGCTGGACGAAATCTGGGCACACGCGACCCGGAAACAGTTCGTGTGGACGCATGAATGGCGCGTTGGCGATCTGGTGCTGTGGGACAATCGTTGCACAATGCACCGCCGCGATCCGTTCGACGAGAAGACGCGGCGGGTCATGCACCGGACGCAGGTAAAGGGCGCCGCGCCACCGGCGGCGTGACGCTCGGGTACCGGCGCGTTATTTCACGGTCAGCGCGATCTGAAAAACCCGGCGCCCGCCATCGACGCCCGTTTCTTCGATCGCCAGCAAATCCGAGCCGGCAAATCCCGGCGCCGGCGTGTAGGTCACGGCCACGCCCTGAACCGGCATCACGTTGCAGCCGGCCAACGGATGTCCGGGCGGGAACGAGGGATTGGCTTTTTTCGCCTCCACCAGCACCGTTCCATGTGTCGGGGCGCGCGTGATGGTAACCTTCGCCATTCCGCGCGAACTGCAATCGCGATTTACCGAAAAGGCGAAATTGATCGCTGTGGGCCGTCCCGCGGCGACCGTGCGGGAGTACACCGGGTCGCCTCCCGTCCAGACCACCTGGGTATCGACCGCATAGGGCGCGCACCTGATCCCGGCCTTCGCACATGCGGCGAGGCCTCGGGCCAGCGGGTCGAACCCGCCGTCCATCGCGGCGAACGCGCCATTCGGACCGATCAGGAACACGCGAGGGACACGCCGTGTCAGGAATTGTTGGTACGCCGCCCTGCCCTTCTCGTTCAGACCAGGAACGGCGGCGGCATCGCCGATGGCGGCGAACCGGGTCGGCGGTGGCGTGGGCATCGGAAGATAGTCCGGATATCTGACCGCCGACGGCATTCCGATCTTTGCCAGAAACGCATCGGCTTTGGGCGTCCAGACCGGCAGGCCTTCCGGAAAGCCGAGGATTTGATGCGAATCCTCCAGGAATGGACCGACAGCCGCGAGTTCGGCGCCTTTCGTGCCGCTCGCGTAGGCGGCATGGACCGCCCGCCATGTCGCGGTGGGCATGACCGTGTCGTTGTCGCCGTAAATCCACAGCGACGGATACCGCGCGCCCTGACCGAAGCCGCGGGCCGCGGAGATCATCGCTTGATCCTGCCAGGCGCAGTTGGACGCCCGGAGCGCGGGAGCGAAACCGATCAGCCCGCGGACACCTGGAACCTCGATGGTGCCCAGGGCCATTGTGGTCCACCCGCCGAAACTCTGACCGGCGACGACGATGCGGGTCCGATCGAGCGGAATCTCCTGGCCCAGAGCCGCGATGACGGCCTTGAGGTCGAGCGCGTTGAGTCTGCCGATGTTATCCAGATGGCAACCGTCATGCACAATCTCGCCGCCCGAGCGGGAAAAACCGCGGGCCATCGGCAGCGCGACGGCATAGCCCCGGGACAGAAAGTAGTAGGCGTTATAGGTGTAACGATATCGCGTCCCCCTGTTGCCCGCGCCAGCATTGGTGGCGCCGTGATTCAGGACCGCGAGAGGAAACGGTCCGGATCCGGGCGGCGTGTAGATCGTGACTTCCAGTGTGACCGGGCGGTCGGGGTCGCCAGGGAGCCGGACCACGCGCTCATGCAACGGCGCGGGCGGAATAAGGCGCGGATTGACGTCGCCGTCCTGAGCGCACGCGGCCTGTCCCAGAACCAGCAGCAGTGTAACGACAAGGAATCGAATCAACTGAGACTACCGGGATAATCGCGCCAGATTTCCGGCTCCAACTTCGCTGTGGGCTCCAGCGTCCGCCAGTGCGCGATCACGTCCGACGCCGTCGCGTTCCACAGCCCGTCATGACCCATGGCGAAGGCCAGAAACGTTTCCAGCAATCGGATGCGATGGCCAAAGCCGATCGCATACGGGTGCAACGTCATATGGAAATGGCGCCCGCGGCGGTATTGCGCGGCGAATTCCGCCCGCCAATTGCGAAACAGCGAGTCGGCGTGTTCCAGCCCGGTGCCCTTGGATGGAAACATCAGAAACCATTGATCGTCGTAATGATAATAATACGGCATCGTCAGGATCGACCGGCCCGACGCCACGTCAGTGACCCAGTGATGCGGAATGTCGTCGGCCAGACCGTTGCCGAAATAGGCGTAACCGGCGTCGATCAGCAGATCCATCGTGTTCGGGCTGATCGTGCCGCCGGCGAAGGGATCGCCCGGGCGAGGCAACGAAAACCAGCCGTCCGGCCGCCGACCGGTGATATCGGACAGCACTTTCGCGGTCAGTTCGATCCGGGCGGCTTCCTCCTCGCGCGGCAAAGCGGTCACGTCTTCGTGCCGGAAGCCTTCGGCGGCGATTTCGTGTCCCTCTTGCGTCAAAACCCGCAATTCGCGCGACTGCACGCGTGCCATCACCGCCGGGGTGGCGAAGGTCGCTTTAAGACCGAAACGGTCCAGCGCGTCCTTCACGCGATCCAGCCCCTCCCGCAACCCGAACTGGGCTTTTGGACCGGCGAGGCCGGCTTCCGTGATCCCCTCCGGACCCGACGCGACACTCAGATCGACCGTGATGCTGAAAGCGCAACGATGACCGCCCGGCCAGCGCACCTCGGCGTCTGACAGGCTTTTTTCCGTGGAGATCGTATATCCGGCTTTCCAGGGCATGACCCGTTCCTTTCACGGATGCGTGGCGAGGACATGCCGCGCCACCGCCTCGCAGGTTGGCATCCAGACGCCCGGCATCGCCTTCATGCGGGTGATCAACCTGTCCATCATGTCGATCCGCTGCGCCCGTCCGGTCACGAAGGGATGCACACAGACATTCAGGTATCCGCCCGCGTGATACTGCTGAAGAAACGCCTCCCACCACATGTCGAACACGCGATCCGTGTCGGTGATCCGTTGCGCCGCGTTGCCCGAACCCAGCCAGGCGAAACTGTAGAACATCGCATCGTCGATCGCGTAATGAAACGGCAGATTTAGCATCTCGTTCGCATTGTCCGCGTCGAGCAAATAGTACGGCAAATGATCCGCGCACTCGTGGGAGGTGTAAATGAACCCCTCCTGCTTCAGCAACGACAGCGAATGATCGCTGCGCGTGCCGACCGGCTTCCGCCCGGTGATCGAGGACAGCGCGGCGCTGGTCTTTTGCAGATGGTCCAACTCCAGTTGCATGTCCCTGGGGACGCGATGTTCCCACATGTGATCGGCGATCTCGTGCCCGCTGGCATGAACCGCGCGCAACGCCTCGGGGTAAAGTTCGCGAATGCGGCCGGGCGTGAAGATGGTGGACTGAATGCCGTGACCATCGAACAAAGCGATCAGACGCCAGATGCCGACGCGGCCGCCGAACTCCCCCTTGGCGAGTTGCATTGGCGGTTCGTTCAACAGCCGTCGCAACAACATGGCATCGAAATCGGCGGTGAAGTTCACCGCCATGCGCATGCCCTCCGGCCAAACGATTTTGGGGATTTTCCGGTGCCGCGCGTCATACCGCCGCGCGGCCGAACTCAGGTTCGTCAGCTCCCGTTCGAGTGCGATTGACATGGTCTGGTCCCTCCCCGGCCAGCATATGGTAGACTGGCGGCAACGGCCAAATGGAGAGACAGGATGGCATCCCGCGACGGCGCGATCGGACGCGCATTGACGTTTTTCGATGGCGACGGGTTTCGCGACCGGCTGGCGGGGTTGGTCGCCATCCCCAGCACGTCCCAGGACCCGGCCCATATGCCGGATGTCCACCGCTACCTCTCCGAAGCAATCCAGCCCTGGCTCCTTCGCCTGGGCTTTACCGTCGCGATCCATCCCAATCCGCGCGAGGGTTTCGGCCCGATCCTGACCGCTGAACGGCTGGAAAATCCGGCGCTGCCGACCGTTCTGACGTACGGCCACGGCGACACCGTGCGCGGGTTGGAGGATCAATGGACGCCGGGCCTCGATCCGTGGACGCTGACCGAACGAGGCGAACTTTGGTATGGCCGCGGCACCGCCGACAACAAGGGCCAGCACGCGGTCAACCTGTCGGCGCTGGAGGCCGTGCTGGACGAACGCGGCGGCAAACTGGGGTTCAACCTGAAGCTGGTGCTGGAAACCAGCGAGGAACGCGGCTCCACCGGGCTGCGGGAGTTCGTCGCGGCGAACCGCGAGGCGCTCGCCGCCGACGTGCTGATTGCCAGCGACGGGCCGCGGGTGATGCCCGAGATCCCGACGGTCGCCACCGGCACACGCGGCACCTATCATTTCGATCTGGTGGTAGATTTGCGGGCGGGCGGCGTGCATTCCGGACATTGGGGTGGGCTTACCACCGATCCGGCGATCGTTCTGGTCTCGGCGCTCGGAACGATCGTGGACCGTAAGGGAAAAATCCTTGTCCGCGACTGGCTGCCGGGAAATGGGGTGCCGGCCCAGGTAAGAGCGGTGCTCGCGGGGTGCCCGGTTGGGGGCGGGGGCGAGGCGGCCTCGATCGACCCGGATTGGGGTGAGCCGGGTTTGACCGCGGCGGAGAAAATCTATGGCTGGAACAGCTTTATTGTCCTCGCCATGATTTCGGGCCGGCCGGAGGCGCCGGTCAACGCGGTGGCTCCAAACGCCCGCGCGCATTGCCAGATCCGCTACACTGTCGATACCGATCCGCAAGGTTTTGGTGACGCGGTGCGAAAACATCTGGACGAGGAGGGTTTTTCCAACGTGCGTGTCGAGAACGCGGGGGTTCGCATGCCCGCCAGCCGGACCGATCCCGCCAACCCCTGGGTCCGCTGGACCGTCGCGAGCATGGAGCGTTCATTGGGCAAGCGCGTGCAGGTGATTCCGAACTCATCGGGCGGTTTGCCCGGGGATGTGTTCGTCGATCATCTCGGCACGCCGCTGGTCTGGGTGCCGCACAGCTATAATGGATGCAAACAGCACGGTCCGGACGAGCATTTCCTGCGCGGACCGGCACGGGAGGGGATCGCGGCGTTTACCGGGGTTTGGTGGGATCTGGGGGAAGCCGGGACGCCGGGCAAATAACCCTCACACCGCCGCGTGATCCATCTGCTGCCGATCCAGCAAATCGCGATAAGGCCCAGGACGGCTGGCGAGAACGGTGGGAGAACCGTCGTCGATGATGTGGCCGCGATCCATGACGACGATCCGGTGGAACCGCCGCAGCGTCGACAGACGGTGCGCGATCGCGATGACCGTGCGTCCCTTCATCAGATCGTCCAACGCCGCCTGAATCAGTTGTTCCGATTCGGTATCCAGCGCGCTGGTCGCCTCATCCAGCAGCAGGATAGGCGCGTCCTTCAGCAACGCCCGCGCGATGGCCAGGCGCTGGCGCTGCCCGCCGGATAGCATGACGCCGCGGTCGCCGACCATCGTATCGAACCCCTGAGGCAATGCCTCGATGAACTCCCGGCAACGAGCGGTTTCGGCGGCGGCGAGCATCTGGGCCTCGGTCGCATCGGGAAAACCGTAGCACAGGTTTTCGCGGACGGTTCGATGGAACAATGAAATGTCTTGCGGCACCAGCGCCAGCGCCTCGCGCAGGCTGGCCTTCGTGATGTCGCGAATGTCGTGACCATCGATCAGGATGCGCCCGCCGCCGACATCGTGGAAACGTTGCAACAGCGACAGCACGGTGGATTTTCCGGCACCCGAGTAACCCACGAGGCCCACGCGCTGGCCCGGCGCCAGGGTCAGATTGAAATGCTCGATCACCGGCACGCGGCCGGGATAGGCGAAGCTGACATCGTCGAACGTCGCCTCCCGCGGTCCGGGCGGCAATGCCACCGCGCCGGGTCCGTCCGGCAGCTCCTGAGGTAGCAACAAGGCGCCGATCGCCTCGTCGAGCCGCGCGACATATTGGGTCACGTCTACAAGGGACACCGCGAGATCGCGGGTGCCGTGCAGGATGGTAAATGCCAGCGAGGTCAGGAGGACGATGTCGCCGACCGTCGCCTCGCCGCGCAGCCACAAATTGATCCCCGCGCCGACGACGCCCGCGGTCAGCAGCGCCGTCAGCACGGCGTGGATCAGCCGCAGGTGCTCCATGTAGTAAAGACTGTGACGGCGGCTGGCCATTTCCACACCGATCGTCCGCTCCAGCCGCGCCTGTTCGCGCGCCGTCGCGCCGAACGCGCGCATGACGGTGAAGTTGGAGATGACGTCGACCAGCTGGCCATCCACGCCGGCGGCTTGCTCGGCATAGACGCGGTGGAGCGGCGTGCCCCGGCGGGCCAGCGTGAAGACGACGATGCCCAGAAGCAGCGCCAGCGCCAGCAACCCGGCGGCGAGCTTCAGGTTGACCGAGCCGATGAAAGCGATCGACAGCCCGACCGCGACGACCGGTGGAATGACGCTCCAGACGCAGGTGTTAAGTACGGTGAAGGCATTGTTGGCGGAGGAACTGACCCGGCTGGCCAGCCCGCCCGGCAGGCGTGAGGCAAAGAACCCCGGCGCGTGGCCCGCGAGGTAGGCAAACAGGTCGCGCCTGATGTCGCCGGTGACCGCGACAAAGGTGCGATGCGCGGTATAGCCGGCGACGCGCCAGAGCAAGTTATCCGCCGCCACCAACGCGCACAGGATGGCGAACGCGCCCCAGACCAACCGCGCCCCGGCATCGTGCCCCATGGAGACGACGTCGATCAGGTACTTCATTCCGAACTGGGTGGAAACGCTGCACACAACCGCCAGCAGCACCGCGATCAGCACAACGGCGTGGCCAAAGGGATGCAGGCCCATGTAGCGGAACAAAAATGCCAGGGGACGGCCGCGCAAAGCCGCGAGTCTGGTGTCAGCATCGTTCATGAAGCACTCCGGAAGGCGTCTTGCTTTCCCCCCGTCATGCCCCGGCTCGACCGGGCCATCCGTCGCGGCACGGTACTGAACCGGATGGCCTGGTCGCGCCGGGCCATGACGGGGAAAGTCTGAGCATGAAACGTAAGATCATGGCGGTTTCACGGCTTACCACTCCCCATCGCGACGAAATCACCGCGAACCCGCCGAAATCACGCCATATTCGGTGTCCATAAGCCCATCTGTCCAGATCGGACGCCACGTCAGGTCACCCGAGGCACCACACAATGCGTATCGCGCAGATTTCACCGTTGTTCGAGGCCGTTCCGCCCAGGCTCTATGGCGGCACCGAGCGCGTCGTTTACTCGCTCACTGAGGAACTCGTCGCCATGGGGCACGACGTGACCCTGTTCGCCAGCGGCGACTCGATCACGTCAGCCAAACTCGCGTCGATGCGCGATCAGGCGATCCGGCTTGACCCCTCCGTGAAGGACTGGGTCGCGATCTATTACAAATTCGTCGAGATGGTCTACCGCCGGAAAGACGAGTTCGATGTGTTGCATTTCCACATCGACTATTTTCCGCTGTCGCTGTTCACCCGGCAGCATGTGCCGTTCTTGACGACGATCCACGGGCGGCTCGACATCGCGGAGTTCATCGAAACGTTTGGGACGTTTCGGGATGCGCCGTTCGTGTCGATCTCAAACAACCAGCGGAAACCCATTCCGCATTTGAACTGGGTGCGCACGGTGTTACACGGCATGCCGCCGCATATTCTGACGCCGCGACCGGTCAAGCAGGAATACGCCGCGTTTCTGGGGCGCGTATCGCCGGAGAAGGGACTGGACCGCGCCATTCACATCACCGGGAAAGCCGGACTGAAACTGAAGATCGCGGCGAAGGTCGATAACGCCGACAAGGAGTATTATGAAACGATCATCAAGCCGTTGATCGAAGCCAATCCGCATGTCGAATTCATCGGCGAGATCAACGACACGCAAAAGCCCGATTTCCTGTCCGGCGCGCACGCGCTGATCTTCCCGATCGACTGGCCGGAGCCATTCGGCCTCGTGATGATCGAGGCGATGGCGTGCGGCACGCCGGTGATCGCGTTCCGCTCCGGCTCGGTGCCGGAAGTAATCGACGACGGCGTGTCCGGCTTCATCGTGAACAATGTGGACGAGGCGATCGCGGCGACGAGGAAGCTGCACACCCTGGATCGCGCCACCGTCCGCGCCACCTTCGACCGCCGCTGGACCGCGCGCCGAATGGCCGAGGATTATGTCAGCGTTTACGAGCAACTGGCGCAGCCGGCGCGGCGGCTACGGGCCGTGAACGGCTAATACCAGCGCGCTTAATTCCCGACTCTCAGTCCGTTCCCCTATTGTCATGGCCCGGCTCGTCCGGGCCACCCATTCCAGCACAGTGCCGCGACGGGTGGCCCGGACGAGCCGGGCCATGACGGGAGAGAGGACAGTGCGTCAACCCTTAAGCGCGCTGGTATAAGATCGTTACGCGGGCACCGCGCCACCCATGGTGGTGCGGTGCATGAGCCGCCGTTGCGGCATGTCGTAATCCTGGATGGCGCGATGTTGGACCGTGCAATTGTCCCACATCAGCAAGTCGCCCGGACGCCACTGGTGGCGGTAGATATGGGCCGGTTTAACGATGTGATCCGCCAGCGCGGCAATCAGCGATTCTGCTTCATCCTGCTCCAGGCCGTCGATACCGGTGCAATCGTCACGCATCGCATACAGGCATTTGCGGCCGGTATGGGGATGAGTGCGGACGATGGGGTGATGGACCGGCGGATTGCGCTCGATCTCGGACTGCGACGGCGGAAAGGCACGCTTGCGCCCAGAAAAATCGAAGATCGCGCGCCGGCCCTCGATCCGATGGCGAAGTGAATCAGGCAGAGCATCCCAGGCCGCGGCCGCGCTGGCGAACTCGGTGTCCCCCAACGTGAGGCCGTGGAGCGTGGGAATCTCGATCGCGTAAAGCATGGTGCCGCGCGGCGGGCGGGCGGTGTAGCACATGTCGCTGTGCCAGTTCTCTCCGGCGCGTTTGACGCCGATGGGCTTGCCGTCCTCGGTGATGTTGGACACGACGACGATCTCCGGGCTGCCCGCCACGCTCCATCGTTCGCCGAAGATATTGAATTCGATGTCGCCGAAGCGGCGGGTGAAAGCGACCTGTTGTGGCGGCGTGACGTGTTGATCGCGGAAGAAGATGACGCCGTGCTCGTCATAGGCGCGCTCGATCAACGCGAAGACGTTATCGCCGATGGGTTGGGACAGATCGACGCCGCGGATTTCGGCAGCGACAGGGGCGCCGGTGGGGATGATTTCGAGGGACATGGACGGGCCTCCTGGCAGGGGGAACGGACGATTGCCAGGGAGCCTATCTGAACGGCGGCCGCGCGCAACAAGCGGACGTGTTCCCTTCTCTCACTGGTCCCGCCGGATTGCCGCGCCAACTGAAATATTTCGGACCCTGGAAAGGTTTCATTACCCTGATGCCAATGTGCAAGTGATGGAGCAGGCCCGCCTTTCAGTACCCCACTGCAACATATTTACCCGGGTAGCGAGACCCCACGAGGATATCCCATGAGAAACGCTCCCCCCGAATCATCCGATCCCAGCACGGTTCCGCGCGCTCGTCTTGCCTTCATGCGCATCGACCCGGAGACGACGAAACTTCTGTCCGAATTCTGGCCGCATGTGGGATTGGCGCTGCCGGATATCCTCGATCAATTCTACCGGCACGTCACGTCCGAACCGCGGCTGGCACAATTGATCGGAAATGAAACGGCTCGATTGAAAAGCGCCCAAAGCGCACATTGGGAGCGGCTGTTTTCTGGCCGTTTCGACGCTGAGTATTTCGCCAGCGCGCGCGCCGTGGGGCTGGTGCATGCCAGGATCGGCCTGGAACCGCGCTGGTATATCGGCGGTTATAATTTCGTGCTCGTCCAACTCAGCGATCTCGCCGGACGTGTGCATCGGTTCTCCCCGGGCCGTGCGCGCAAGGTCACGCAAGCCCTGGTCACCGCCGTCCTGCTGGACATGGAAGTCGCGATCTCCGTGTATCAGGAACGGTTAATGGAAGAGGCCGGACACCGCTCCGGTTCCATCGATGCGCTCGCGCGCGGGTTCGAGGCGACCGCGACCGTGTTGCTGAGTTCGATGTCCGCGGCCGCGCATGAAATGGTGACCAGCGCCCGCGAATTGTCGGTCACGGCGAAGACGTCGTCAGAACAGGCGGCGACTGTCGCGTCGGCGGGCGAGGAGACCAGCGCCAACGTCCAGACCGTGGCGGCATCGGCGGAGGAATTATCCGCCTGTCCCCTGTTCGCGACCGTCCGCCATTATCCTGGGTTATGTCGAAATAGCACTGGTATACCTGGATATACCCTAGATAATTCGTCCCCTAGTGGCCGCTTGTGTCCGCCCCTGTTCGGGCTTATGATTAGGGGACAGTTAGGGGGACTATTCGGGCGTCCCCTAATCTGCGGAGGGCGGGACGGTGCCACGCAAAGCGCAAGGTTTGACGGCGGCGAAGGTTCGCACCTCGCAGCCGGGGCGGCATGGCGATGGTGGGGGC
>SHWL01000151.1 GCA_009693865.1 Acetobacteraceae bacterium
AAGCGCCTCTACCGGGCAACTCTGCGGCGGCAGCAGTCGCGCCACCGCGTTGTCCTTAAACGTCTGTCCATACCGAGCCATGTTCGTCTTCCAGCGCCCCCTGAGGTCTTGATCCTATCCGGGCGGCAACTTCTCTGACACAGGGGGGGGGGACCGGGTATTATTGAGGGTGGGTCGATGGCTGTTAACCGGCCGATCGACAGGTTGGCTGTCAGATTGATATCCAGCTAATGCCACTGACAAGAGATTTTCGTGAGACGGTTGAGGCGCGTGCCGAGCGTGATGAGCCTGTCCGTAATTCCGTGTGCGGGGCATAACCAACGCCAAGGAGGCGTATTATGCCAGGCCGCGCCAAAAAACCGGACCGCGCCGTAGCCAGGCTGCCCTCAATCCCCAAGGAGTTGGCCGCTCAGTTTCTGACCGGCCCTATGACCGGAGAGGCAATCAACGCGGCGGAGATCGCCTTCAAGCAGGCGCTGATCGAAGCTTCGCTGAACGGCGAACTGACGCATCACCTGGGCTATGCGCCAGGCGCGGACCGGCCGGAGGCATCGGCCAACCACCGCAACGGCGTCACCGCCAGGTCGGTGCTGACCGGCGACGGCCAGATGCGGATCGAGACGCCGCGCGACCGGAACGGCAGTTTCGAGCCTTTGCTGCTGCCCAAACATGCGCGCCGGTTCACCGCGTTCGACGACAGCATCGTCTCTATTGTATGCGCGCGGCCTGACAGTGCGCGAGATCCGGGGCTACCTCGCTGAAGCCTACGGCACCGAGGTGAGCCCGGACCTGATCAGCACTGTGACAGACGGCGTGCTGGCGGAGGTCACGGCCTGGCAGTCACGGCCGCTGGAGACGGTGTATCCGGTCGTATTCTTCGATGCGCTTCGGGTGAAGGTCCGGGAAGATAACGTGGTTCGCGACAAGGCGGTCTATCTGGCTTTGGGCATGCGCCGCGTGGCTCGATGCCCTGCCTGAAAGCCTGCGCGGCAGCGCCACCGCGGAGGCGCTTCAGGAGATGATCGATCTCGACCTGGACAGCATCGCCGCGATCCAACCCCCGCCTGGCCACGGCCGTGATTGACCGCGCCGCCTCGACAACCCGGCTCCAGCATGGCGCCAGCACCTGGCCGCGGCAAATCGTGGGTCCTCGCCATGCTCGCCCCCAAGCGGGGGCTGCGCGTGGCGCCCGTCCCGCCGAAGACGGCGGATTTGACACGGCCAGGTGCTGCCGCCGGGACGATGGCAGGTCGGGACGAAGGAACAGGCGCCTTGGCCGAACCAAGAAACAATCGAAAGCACGCGGCGTGGCCTTGCCGTCACGGATACTCGCCGCTTACAGTTCTTCACCCAATGGTGGGTGAGACTGACCAAGCCTCACACACAGATATTCGGACACTTCCAGCGTGATCCAGCCTTTCGGGCTGGGCTCTATCAAGAGGCGGTACAGACCCTGCTGGATGGCGACCTTGGCACCGCGAAAATTTTACTCCGAGATGTCATCAACGCCACTCTGGGTTTTGCGGGGCTTGGCGACCGTATCGATGTACCGGAAAAATCGCTGATGAGAATGTTTGGTCCGATCGGCACCCCACGCGCGGCTAATCTGCTCGCGGCAGTGGCCGCACTCAAGAACGAATGCGGCCTGTCGTTGACCGTGCATGCGGTGCCGCTGCGTCCGTGAACGGCTCGGGCGCTGAAGCATGCCACGAACTGACAGCGGCCTTCGACGATCGGTTAACCGCGGAGGACTCTATTTTAAGTCTCCCAGATTCTTGTTCAACCGATGTTGCCACGTCAATCCGCTCGACGTCAGGACAATGCAAACGACCCATACGACACCTTGCGGGATCATTCTGGGCCACGTCAGCTATCATACTCGCGACGAAAAATTGCTTTTGACGACCCCATCCATTATACTCAAGCCATGACCAAGCTCCTTGATCAGGCCCTGGAAGCGGTGCGTGAGCTTTCGCCTGATGCTCAGGACGATATCGCCCGCGTTGTCCTTTTGCTCGCCGGAACTGATGGCGAGGCTCCGCCCGTGGGGCTCACACCCGACGAGCGCGATGCGATCGAGGTTTCGAAAGCCGCCGCGGCGCGTGGTGAATTCGCGACCGATGAACAGGTGCGCGTCGTGTGGGCCAAACACGGATTGTGAAACTTCGTTACACCCGTCCCGCACTGGCTGATCTCGAAGATGTTCTCGATTATATTGCCGCTCATTCGCCGCGGGGAGCGCGCCGCGTTCAAGCCCGAATTCAGACGATCGTCGACCTTCTGGTGCTTCATCCCCATATCGGTACGCGCACCAACGATCCTGTCATCCGTCGCATGACAACATCTCCTTATCCCTATCTGGTTTTTTACGAAGCGACTGACACCGGGGTAATCATCCATGCGGTCCGTCACGATGCCCGTGACCCATCCGCCATGCTGGGCGCGTAAGCCCGGACGCTACCCCCGCTCCCGCTTCTCCAGCCCGGCCACCTCCGCCGTCCAGGGTAGCGCCGACTGGCACCACATCTGATGCGTTGGCCGGAATATCGCCCGTTGGGTCATCGTGCCCACCGGCAATGAGTATCTGGCCGGGTTCCTGGCCTGCGTCGCGTAAACCCCGGCACCGCAATCCGGACAGAACGCCTGCGCCAGCCGTGCCCCGCTGTCCGCGATCCTGGCGTAAATTTTCGGTTTGCCGCGCGGCAGCCGGAACCCTTCGCTCGAGGCCTGGATGTTCGCGCGAAACAACGATCCGCTCATTTTCTGGCAATCGGCGCAGTGACAGATCCGTGCCGTATCAGTATCGGCCTCCGCCTCGAACGCGACGCTGCCGCCATGGCACGCGCCGTCGATCCGCATGACGGGATTCCCGTTGGTAAAACGATGGCCGGGACAAAGCCCGGCCATCGCCCGCCGCCGTCAGTTCGTCAGATTGTAGAACTTCGCCGCGTTCGTGCAGGTGATTTTCTGGATCTGCTCGGGCGTCAGCCCAACAAACTGTTCGTCGATATACTTCGTCGATTCCGGCCAGATCCCGTCGGTGTGCGGGTAATCCGACCCCCACATCAACGTGTCCTCGGTCATCAGGTTGTTCGTGTTGATCAGCTTCGGCCCGATGACGTCGTACTGGAACGTCGCCTTGCACTGGCGCTGCCAATACTCGGACGGCTTCAGCTTCATCAGATCGCGGAACCGGTCCTCGAACTCAAAGTCCATCCGATCGAGCGCGTAAGGAATCCAGCCGATGCCGCTTTCGCCGAACGACACACGCAGGTTCGGATGACGCTCGAACACGCCCGCGCCCATCATGGCGGCGAGGATGTGAATGAGGCCCATCTGGAACGCCGACACGCCGGTGAACATCGCCGCGCGCCGCACCTGGCCCGAGGTCATTTCCCGCGCCTGTGGCGCCGTGGTCGGGAAGGTGTGGAAGTGCAACGGCAGGTTCACTTCCGCGACGGCCTTCCACATCGGCTCCCAGACCGGGTGCCACATCGGGTCCATATCCCACGAGCAGGACAGCTCCAGCCCCTTCAGGCCCATCTTGGCGCAGCGATGGACCTCGGCCACCGCGGCATCGACGTTGCCATACGGGATGCACCCCAGACCAATGTGCCGGTCCGGGTAGTGGCTGCAGAAATCCACCAGCCAGGTGTTGTAGATTTCCAGCATGTGGTTGGCCGCGTCGACGTCCTGCATCTTCGATGCGCCGCCCAGGATGCCGAAGATCACTTCGGCGTCGACGCCGTCGCGGTCCATCTCCTTGATGCGCATGTGGGGATCGCTGACGCGCTGGATGCCTTTTTTGCCGTCGGCGAACATGCCGGTCTCAGCCATGATGTCCACGCGCCGGTTCTGCCCCGGAACAAGCTTCGCCCCTCCCGGGCCGACACCATTGAGCAGGCCGAAATCCGCGCCGGCCTTGGTCACCCAATGCGGGCCGTCCGGACCATCCGTGACAAAGGGCATGCGGTCGCGCAACTCGCGGGAGGAGTTTTCGGTGAACAGCGTGGGCGGCATCCACGGCATGTCGAGATGGCAATCCGCCGATATGCGGTTGTATTTCATGGTTCATCCTCTGCTTTCGGTTCGCTTCGTCCGGCGACGCGAGGTCGTCCCGGACAGTGTAAACCTGAAACGGGCCGGGTCAAATCCCTGGGGATCGGCATTCCCAGCTCAACCGAACAATCGGTGGCCGCGGCGGGACAATTCTGATATCGTGGCGAATACATGACAGACATGGTTTTGGGAATTTGCCATTGGTCCCGTTCGATGCTTCCGATTCGCGGCAAGGCCTGCCACGTGTTTTCCGGGCCGGTCAGGCCGCCTCCTTCATTCATTGCCAACCCGGGATCTTCCTGCTCCCAGGCACGGGCCGCGCCGGACCGGTGCCGCGGCGGATCGGGTAGACGGCGATGCGGCTCGACGCCCTGGTGATTGGAGGCGGATTCTATGGCTGTTGCCTGGCGGTGTTTCTGCGCCGCCGTTTCAGAACCGTCATGGTCGTGGATCGCGCCGGAGGTCTGTTGACCCGTGCCTCACGCGTGAATCAGGCGAGGCTACATAACGGCTACCATTATCCGCGCAGCTTTCTGACCGCCATCCGCAGCCGGAAAAATCTGGATGTGTTCCGGCGTGAATTTCCCGATGGCGTGGTGGGCGGGTTTACCCATCTCTACGCGATAGCGCGCGGCGACTCCAAGATCGGTCATCGTCACTTCGAACGGATCGTCCGCTCCATCGGCGCGCCCCTTCAACCGGCGGCGGAACATCTGAGCGCGCTTTTCAGCCCGCGGCTGATTGAGGCCGTTTACGAGGTCGAAGAGCCCGCGTTCGACGTTGACGTCCTGCGAGAAATTCTGTCGCGGCGTCTGGATGAAGCCGGCGTGGAGGTTCGGCTCAACAGCGACGTATTGGCGTTGCGCCAGGGTCCAGGCGTCATCCGGGCGGACATGGCCGACGGGACCGGGATCGACGCCGACTGGGCTTTTAACTGCACCTATGCCGGGTTGAACCGGATCGTGCCCTCACCGGCGGCCACGCATCCCGGCCTGGTGCATCAACTGACCGAAATCGCGTTGATTGAACCGCCGGGGGAATTGCGTCATCTCGCCGTGACCGTCATGGATGGGCCATTCTTCTCCACCATGCCATTCCCCTCGGAGAGGCTGCACTCCCTGACCCACGTGCGGTACACACCGCATCTGTCCTGGCCGGAATTTGGCAGCCCGGATGTGGATACAGTTGCGTTGCTACGGACGGCACGGCTGGAAACCAGATTTCCCTGGATGATGCGCGACGCGCGGCGCTATCTTCCGGCGATCGGCGGCGCGAGATACGTGCGCTCGCTGTTCGACATCAAGACGATCCCGGACGGCACAAGCGCCGACGACGCGCGGCCCATCCTGTTTCACCGGGACGCCGTGGCACCCAGGATCGTTTCCATTCTGGGTGGCAAGCTGGATAATATTTTCGACGTCCATGACTTCGTCGAGCAGGTACTGGAGGCGGCATGAGGGCGCGCGACATCTTCGTCTCGGTGGTCATGAGGGTCGTGGATTCCGAGGGCTTCATCACCGAGGCGCTCGACCGTCTGGTGGCGGTCATGCAGGCGGGTTTCAATCATTACGAAATCCTGATTGTCGACGATGCCTCGGTCGACGCGACACGGGAACGGATCGCCAGTCTTCAGACGCGGGCACGGAATATTCAACTTTATGCCCTCGCCCGCCGGAAAGGCGACAATATCGCACTCACCGCTGGGCTTGATCACGCGATCGGCGACATGATCGTGATTCTCGATCCGCGTCTGGATCCGCCGGAATTGATTCCGCGCATGGTCGATCTGGCGCTGGATGGCGCGGATGTTGTCTATGGTCTGCCGCGGGAGCGAATGGAAAGCCGCGGACTTTACAACCTCGCGCTTCGCGGGTTCATCGCATCTCTGGCACGACTGACCAATGTCGATGCGCCGAAGGCAATGTCCAGTTTCCGGCTGTTGAGCCGGGCGGTGCTGAATTACATGCTGGAGGCCGCCGACCGGCACCGGTCGCTGATGTTCCTGCCGGCGTTGTCCGGTTATCCTTATGCCACCCTCGAATACGATCGCTTGCCGGGCGCCGCGTCGAGGCAGCCGGGGAGCATGGGCTCGCGCTTCGCCAAGGCTTTGGATCTGTTGTTCTCCACATCGGCGCGGCCAATGCGGGTCATCACGCTGATGTCGCTGGCGATCAGCGTTGTCTCGTTGATTTACGCGTTGTATGTGGTGCTGATCGTCGTGGTGAAGGAGGATGTCGCCAAGGGCTGGCCGTCGATGTCGTTGCAAATATCGGGCCTGTTTTTCCTGGTGTGCATTATTCTGGCGGTTATGTCGGAATATATCTTGCAGATCGTGGAATCCACGACACATCACCCACGCTACCATATCGCCCGGCAGAGCCACAGCAGCGTCATCGATATCGCCCCGGAGCGTAATGTCCTGGAGACGGTGGAGACATCGCCGAAACCGGAATGATCGTACTGGGCGTGTCCCCTCTCGCGATTGCGATCAGCGAACAATGCCGCCGCGGGCTAACCTGTGCTGGATCAGACAATAGGCGATGGTGAGAAGATACAGTCCGCCAAGCGAGATCAGGTTGAATTTCGACACGCCGCCGGAGCGCTGGATCCAGTTGTTGGGAACCACGGCGTAGCGTGCGCCGCTCAGCACCGCTTTGATCGACATCTCGACGGTCAGATTGAATTGTGCCCCAACCAGAGGCTCCATACGCGCGATCGTGTCGCGGCGGAAACATTTAAACCCGTTGGTAAAATCCATGTAGTCCGATCCGGTCAGCCATGCGATGAGGCGGTTGCCCGCGCGATTGGCCAGGCGCTTGAACCGGGGATACCCTTCCACGGTCGCGCCGGGACCGAAGCGCATGCCAAAAGCGCAGTCGTAGCCTGCCTCGATCTTGCGGAAATAGGCCACGACATCCTCCGGCGAGTCGGACCCGTCGGCCATCGCCACCACCACGGCGTCGCCCAGGAATGCGCGCAGTCCGCAACGCACCGCGCATCCGTAGCCGTGCGGTCCCGGATTGGTGATGTGGCGAAGCCGTGGCGCGGTTTGTTCCAGGGCCTGAACCGCCGCCTCGGTGCCGTCGCGGCTTTTGTCGTTCACCACCAGGATTTCATAAGGAAAGTCCTGTTGGTCGAGATGACCGATCAAGGCGCGTAACGTCGCTTCGATCACCGCTTCCTCATTGTAGGCCGGCACCACCACCGACAGCATGAGTGGGGAATCAGGCATAACACCCGCGCGCGAACGCCACGGCGCGGCGTACGCTGGCCAGTGGCGTTTCAGTCCGGCGCATCTCGATCGACACCCATCCCGCGTAGTGTCCCGACCGCAGCGCCGCGGCGATTCCGGCGTGGTCGATCGGCGAGCCTTCGGCCGGCGGTTCCCCAACCGGGCCCAGTCCGGGCGCGCTGACATGGAAGTGGCGCAACAGGCCCGCGCAGGCTGAGGCCGCCGCCACCGGGTCGTCGCCCGCCATGGCGGTGCAGGCCGTGTCGAGGTGCAGGCCGATGCCCGGATGGTCCACGCGTTCCACGAGTTCGGCCGCTTCTTGCCATCGGGTGAGGAAGTCTCCTCCGTATTGCGGTGGGTTGGCCTCGATGCAGAGGCAGGTGCGGGCAGCGGCGCAGGCGGCACCGATGTCACGGAATACGGCGGCGGCGGCGTGCATGGCCGCCGCCTCGGACAGGGCGCCGCGCAGACGGTTGCGAGGCGACCCGAATACCATCGTATCGGCACCCAGGGCGCCGGCGAGAGCGGCGACGCGGGCGATGTGGGTGACGAGGCCAGAACGGCTCGCGGCATCGCCGAACACATGCAAATCGGGCCGGCCGAACAGGATCGATTGCAGCGCGGGCACGGCGAAGCCCTGGTCCGCCAGCTCGGTCCGCAATCGGGCCGCCGCCTCAGGCGTCGCGCCGTTCCAGTTCGGCCAGATTTTGGTGGGGGCGATCTCTATCCCGGTCACGCCGCCTTCCGAGAGGGCGGCCAGAATGGCGGGATGTTCGGCCTCGTCCCAGGCGATATTGGAAACCGCGAGCTTCATGCGCGGTCTCCCCGCTCGGCCGCGATAAACGCGCCGAGGCGGCGCATGACCTCGGTACGATCCTGAACATAGCAGCCCGCGGCACCGAAAATCGCGGCGTGGCGGGTGTGCACGTCATACTCCAGGCTGCCACTGGCGGGCGGCGCGCCGACCGCCGCTCCGGGGAAGAATCGATCCACGATATCGGCGGTCAGAACCGGTTCCGTCGCGAAATGGATCAGTTTCAGACCGGCGGCCTCGGCGCGGAGAATGTCGTCCCATAAGCCAGAGAGATCGTAGAACTGAAACCGCGCCGCTGGATCGATTTTGTCGACCATGTTGTCGTGCAACAGATCGTAGACGATGTTCTTGCGCAGGCCCGGGCCGAACAATCCTGGCAGGCGAACGACGATCGCGCCAGGATGACGCGCGCGGATTTCCTGTTCCAGCCAAAGCCGGTTCGCGCCATACGCCTGGTTCGCGATGGCGGCGCAGTCAAAGGTCTCGTCCACACCCGCCGGCATGGGAAGCACATCGATCGAGGAAATCAGGACCACTCGCCGCGCGCGGACATCGCGCATCGCATTCAGTGCGCGCCGGATCCCCTCCCGGTCCGCTTCTGGATTCTGATTGGCCCACCATTTCTTGCCCTGGGCGCCCGCGAACACCAGTGTGTCGAAGGCGCGCCCGGAGATTGTTTCGATGTTCGCGGTGTTGAAACAGGCCTCGAAGTGGTGCTGGCGAGCGAGGTTGCCGCCGACGAAACCGGTATGTCCGATCAACGCGTCCATTTCATGCCGCTCCCATCACGATCACACAGGCGCCCACCTCGGTTCGCGAAAGGCGCCAGCCATCCACGCTGACCACGCGGCCCTCGGCGAAATCGGCACGGATCCGTTCCCCCAGCCAGGTCCGCAAGGTCGCCTCCTCCAACAGTTCGGCGGCGGGCGCCAGAACCGGCGTCATGTCCAGGGCATGGGCGGCGCGGTGCCAATCGGTCTCGCCGGTCGCGCGCAGATACGCGGTGGCGATGGGGCGAGCGAGGTTCGGGCTGGTCAGCAACGCCCCTAGCCGCCGCCCATGCGCCGCGAGGTCATCATGAGCTGAGGCCCGGGTTGGCAGCAACGCCACTCCGGCCGCGGCCAGTACCGCCCGCCTTTTCATCGTCATACGCCGCATCCTACCCCATCCGCCGCCGTAATTCCTCGCTCAGCCGCAACGCCAGCGCCACGATGGTCAGCGTGGGGTTGGCGAAGCCCGAGCCCGGGAAAACCGAACTGCCCGCGATGTATAGATTGGCCACGCCATGGACGCGACCATTCGCGTCGACCACGCCGGTCCGCGGATTGTCCGACATGCGGGTGGTTCCAATGTGATGGCGCGATCCCTGGACGGTCGATGGCCATACGGCGCCCTCCGGCATTGAGCTGATCCGCACACGGCCCAGACCGAGCCGGCCGAACTCCTCCGCCACGAGTTCGAGTGCCCGGCGAATGGTCCGTTTCTCCGTCTCGCCAGGTCGCCAGTCCAGCGCGATGCGGTTCTGGCCAAGGGCGTCGCGCGCGTGGGACAGGGTGACCCGGCTGGCGGGGTCGGGAAACTGCTCCACATTGATATCGAGGTTGGCGCCGACGATGGGGCCGCTGCCCGGTTCGGACACATCGAACGGGCCTTTCCTGGCGCCGAACATGGTTTTGTACGCGGCGTCGGCCACCGCGTCGAAGTCAGCGAGCACGCGTCCCAGATGGTGCCAGAATCCGTCCGGCGGCAATCGGGCCGATCCGAGTCCCTGGCCGATTGCCCGTAGCGAATCGACCCCCTCGACCACCCGGCGCGAGGGCCGCGGCACGACGCGGAAGCCGCCGATCCCCGGCTCGGCCGCACCCGGTGTCAGGGCGCCAAACACGCTGGTGCCGAGAACGGAGGTTTCATCGAGATAGAACCGCAGGTCCGGCGCAGGGGTGGCGAACGCGGCGAAACCGGCGCCGGTGATCCAGGGATGATCCATGAAGTAGCGCCCGACCACGTCGTGGCCGTTCCCCAATCCAGCCGGTTGGACGCGGTTGGACAACAGCAACAGACGCGCGTTTTCCAGGCCGCCCGCCGCCAGCACCACAATCCGTGCCGTGACCTCAAACGGCGGCCCGTCCAGCGTCCGGGCTCGCACCCCGAGGGCCTGCCCAGAGGTTTCATTGGTTCGGACTTCCAGAACGTTCGCGTGGAGGCACACCGTTACGTTGCCGGATTTTTCCAGCGCGTCGTGATAGGTGGCACCGAAATGCGTCGGCGGGCTGACCTGAAAAAGCGCCGTCTTCAGCTTCCGCGGATCGAAGGACGGCACACTGAGACCGCCCGCCGTCAGCCATGGCGTCAGGTCGTCGTAGTTGTACGGTCCCAACTCGCACAGCACCTGCGCCCGCCGGTAATACGGTTCCAGATCGGCACGGGACATCGGCCAGGCCCGGGGGTCTCCCGGGTTGGCGGGTGTGAAGTCCGTGGGTTCCAACGGCCTGCACCAGCCCGCCCAATGGTTCGTGCTGCCGCCAAACATCCGCAGACGGCAGACGTCGAGGTCGAAATCCGGCACGCCTCGATTTTCGCCCTCGTAGAGCGCCTGAGTTTCGGGCTCCAGCTCGAAACCGCCGCTTTCCAGCAGCAGCACGCGAAAGCCAGCGTCGCGGAGCGCATGGGCGAGGGTTATCCCGGCGGCGCCGGCGCCAACGATGCATAGCTCGGTTTCCAGGCCGGTTCCGGCGGGCAACTGCCGGGCATCGAGAAACATCCGTAGAACTCCACGATGCCGGGTGAGCCGGCGTGACCTGGACCGGGCGCGCGTTATCCTATGTATGGCAGTTCGGGTCGAGTCGGTGGGCGCGGGGTACAGGCGTTTCCCTTGGCTCAGAAGAGCGGCCTTATCGTTTGGTCCGCATGAGCGAATGGCCTCCACCTCGCCTTCGAAACTGGCCTGGACAGCCCATGAACGTACCCTCATCGCAGCCGTCCACACTGCCGCGCGGGATCGCATCGCGGTCGAACCGCTCGCGGGACCGGTGTTCCACGCGATCTGTTATCTTTTGAGCCGCCAGACGTGGAAATAACTGGCAGGGCTGAATGTTTCGGAAACCGAGCCGCGCGATTGCGTGGTTTTCCTGCCGTGGTTCACTCCGCGCGGTCGATATCGCATCATTCCCGTTGGCTCTCATTGCGTTATTGATTGATATGGTCCGATTCCGACGGCGCTCCGCAGCCAGTCCTCTGGCTGCATGTCGCCCCCCAGAGCTTCGACTGTCCGGCGCCAGCCCAGGTAATGGTCGAGATATTTGGTTGCCACGCCATGGAAG
>SHWL01000152.1 GCA_009693865.1 Acetobacteraceae bacterium
CCGCAATCGATACAGTCGCCGCCCAGCGCGAAGAATGCTCATGTTCGTGATCGAGGACCAGCCCCACCGCGCGGGACCGGATCTCCGGTGAAAACCTGTTCGCTGTCTTGATCATCATCGCTCCAGTCTCTCAAGAGATGGAGCCTCCGGAAAACCCGGCGCGGTTCAAATAAACGGAGGTGCGCGGGATTGGGCGAACCCCAACCTTGCCGGATTATCGTCGCATAAGCTTCGTGCAACTGCTTCTGCTCGGGCGATGACGCCGTCCTCATCGCTCCCCCGAGCAGCACCAGACATCTCACCTTCTGGGGTTCTGTGCGGCGTACCGAATTGAGAACGCACAACCTTGGGAAATGCCGAACAGCGAAAACCTCTCCAATTTGGCTGCCGCAACGACGGCCTCCATGTCGCCGATCATGGCGTCCTCGGAGATGTCAATGACATCCCAATCAGACAGCCCATTGCCCCGTTGGTCGAAGCGCACCAGCCGATGGTGTTTGGCAATTTGCATTAGCGCGGGACCCCAGACCGGACTCCGCCATTCGTATTCAATGTGATTGAGCCAATTCGCGGGGCCTTGAGAATCGGCGATCCCTTTCCGACGCTTGCGTAGGCTAGCTGAACGCCGTCCGGCGCCGCGCAGAACTCGACTCTTTGATTTATGGCCACATCGTTGACTTCGAAGGCGCGCGCTGGCGCGCCAGGGGTCCACTGCCATACCTTGATCGGGCGTCGCCCTGGCCGCGCCGCAACGGCCGAAGGTGATTCTATTTCAGACGCTACCGGCCGGCCGGACCGGCGCTGGCCGCGTTGGTGCGGGCGGAGAGAATCGAACTCTCACTCCCTTGCGGGAACGGGATTTTGAGTCCCGCGCGTCTACCAGTTCCGCCACGCCCGCTGCGCGTGTGTGTAAGGAATGTGTAGGGCCGTCTCAATACGCTGTCAAACTCTAACCTGTTCAAATATATGGTATTTTTCGAATGATTGGAGTGAATCACTGGGCCTTTGAGTCTGCCGCGTCTACCGGTTCCGCCACAGGGGCACTGGGCTGGTCGCGGGGTCCACCATAGTCGAGGTCAGCGACCGCTCCAAGCGGCTCTCAGGCACCCTTCTCGGCGATGAGGGTGCAGCTCATGGGCGGCAGGAACCGCTTGTCGGTCAGGTTGGCGAACCGGTTCGAGATGTCGTGGGGGTACTCGCGGATGTGGGCGATCCGCAGGCCCGCGTCGATGGCACCTTGCAGGATGTCTCCCAGGGTGTGCTGGAACGAGTACTTGTCGCGCGACACGTATTCTGTGTTGCCATAGTAGTCGAGGCCTTCGTTGTCGAGGAACGGCGTCGTCTCGAAATAGGGATGGGTGAATTGCAGGGTCGTCCCGTCCGGGGCCGGATCGAAAATCCACAGGACCGGGTGCATCTCGTAGGCGAAGAACCGTCCACCGGGCCGCAGGAGACGGTCCACCACCCGATAGAACGCCGCCAGATCCGGCAGCCAGTTGAGGACGCCGATGGTGATGACGACCAGGTCGAAACTCCCATCGTACTCGGGCGGGATGTCGAACACGCTGGTGCGGACGAAGGCCACGTCCTGCTTGGCGATGGCGGCGAGCTCCTGGGCCTCGGCGACGAAGGCGTCGGAAATATCGAAGCCGACGCAACGCCGGGCGCCCAGGTTGCGCATGGAGATGAGCTCGCGCCCGTTGTTGCAGGCGAGCTGCGCGACATCCTTGCCGGCGATGCCCAGGCCCCGCAGCAGCCCAGTCTCGATCGGATCGAGGCAGGAGTAGCCCGGGCGGCTGAAACTCTCCGACAGTCGCGCGAAATTGTGCCGCCGGTGCAGGGGCGCCACCTGGTTCCAGGCGGCGCGGTTCGCTTCGGCGAAATCGTTCTGGCTCATGACGCGCAACCTAGGGCAATTCCAGGCGCAATGGGTACCGGTTCGCCCTCCTGAGTCGTGGAAATCCGCGCCCTCCGGCGCAATCGCGAAGCCGCGCACATCTCGTCCGAGCCAAGGGCGCGGACATCCCCTTGCAACGGGCATCTTGAAGACCGCCGCGGAACATCACATATGCACAACCTCTGGGGTGAATTCCCGAACGGAAACAAAGGGGTATGGGAATGGTCGGGGACGTCGAAAACCATGTCTTCAAGACCGAGGTCGCGCGGCTCTTGGACCTGGTGGTCAACGCGCTCTATTCGCGCAAGGAGATATTCCTCAGGGAGCTGATCTCGAACGCCTCGGACGCCTGCGACAAGTTGCGCTACGCCGCCCAGACGGAGGCCGCGCTCCAGGGCGACGGATCCGACCTGGATATCCGCGTGAAATTGGACGGACCTGGGCGGACTCTGACGGTCGAGGACAACGGCATCGGCATGAGCCGCCAGGAGCTGATCGACAATCTGGGAACCATCGCCGGATCGGGGACGACCGCCTTCATGGCGCGGCTTTCCGGGGATGCGGCGAAGGACGTCGCCCTGATCGGCCAGTTCGGGGTCGGGTTCTATTCCGCCTTCATGGTGGCGGACGAGGTGCGGGTCACCAGCCGACGCGCTGGGACGGACGAGGCATGGACCTGGACCTCGGACGGCAAGGGGTCGTTCGCGATCGAGCCGGCCGGTGCCCATCCGCGTGGCACGTCGGTTGCCCTGCGGCTGAAGGCGGGGGAGGACGAGTACCTGGACCCGGCGCGCATCGAGTCCGTCGTCAAGACCTACTCGGATCACATCGGCCTGCCGATCATCCTGCTGGCCGACGGCAAGAAGGATCGGATCAACGCCGGTTCGGCCCTGTGGGCCCGGCCCAAGGACACGATCACACCCGAACAGTACCGGGAATTCTATCACCACGTCGGCCACGCGGGCGACGAGCCCTGGCTGACCCTGCACAACCGCAACGAAGGGGCCATCGAGTACACCAACCTGCTGTTCGTCCCCGGCGCGCGCCCGTTCGATCTGTTCAGCCCCGAGCGCAAGCATCGGGTGAAGCTGTACGTCAAGCGCGTCTTCATCACCGACGATTGCCAGGACCTGTTGCCGGCCTGGCTGCGGTTCATGGTCGGGATCGTCGATTGCGAGGACCTACCCCTGAACGTCAGCCGCGAGATCCTGCAAACCAATCCGGTTGTGGCGAAGATTCGCGGCGGAATCGTCAAGCGCGTGCTCACCGAACTCGGGCGGAAGGCGAAGGACGATGCCAACGGCTATGCCACGTTCTGGGAAGGGTTCGGCGGCGTGCTCAAGGAGGGTCTGTACGAGGATCGCGAGCGGCGCGACGACCTCCTGGGACTCGTCCGGTTCCGCTCGACGGCGATCGATAGCTGGACGAGCCTCGAGGACCTCGTCGGGCGCATGCCGCCGGGGCAGGAGGCGATCTACACGATCTCCGGCGACGACCCGAAGTCGCTCGCGGCCTCGCCCCAGCTCGAGGCGTTCCGGGCCAAGGGCGTCGAGGTGCTCCTGCTGACCGATCCGATCGACGAATTCTGGGTGCCGACGATCGGCACCTACAAGGACAAGCCGTTCGTCTCGGTCACCCGCGGCGAAATCGATCTCGCGAAGATCGGCGGAACCGAAGGGGAGGTCCCCACCCCAACGGTCGCAGGCCCGGTCAAGAGCCTGATCGCCGTCTTCAAGCTGGCGCTTGGCGACAAGGTCAAGGACGTGCGGGCGAGCACGCGGCTGACCGACAGCCCCGTCTGCCTGGTCGCCGATCGCGGCGATCTGGACCTGCATTTCGAGCGCATGCTGAAGACCCACAAGCGGCTGGAAACCACCTCGCGCCGCATCCTGGAGGTGAACCCGACCCATCCCCTGGTCACCGCCCTGGCGGCGCGGGTCCACCGTGGCGACGCCGCCGATCAGGTGGAGGAGATGGCGCACATCCTGCTCGACCAGGCCCTGATCCTGGAGGGCGAAACCCCCGCCGACGGCCCCGCCTTCGTCCGCCGCCTCGCCCTTGCCCTGACGCGCGGCCTGGCGGCGTGATCGGCTAGCTAACCTCGACGACCAGCTCGGTCGGACCGCCCGGGGCGTTGATCGCCCAGCCTTCACGGGGCAGGTCGAACGGGCACGACGACACCACGCAGATCAGGTCCATCAGGGCCTCGACCTCGACGTAGGCCCCGGGCGGCACCGTGTTTGGCGGCGAGGTCAGGCGGCCGTCGGACTCGACGCGCGAATTGGTGAAAAAGTTGATCGGCTGCGGCACCACCGGGATCTCATGTCCCAGCCGGCGCATGGCGAGGATCAGGTTCTCGGCGCAGCTCGCGTGCGCGCCCTGGTGGCCGAAGAACTCGTAGCGGAACTGGTCGCAGGCGGCGATCAGGTAGTCGTGGATGCCGCCGGCCGCGTCCTTGGCGAAGCGGGCGATGGGCCGGCGGAAGCGCGAAAGAAACACGTCGCCCTCGCGCGGGCGGACGCAGAAGGTGGTGACCCAGGTGTGGCTGGGCGACAGCCACTCCTCGCGACTGTTCGCGTTGTAGGCGAAGAAATCGGCCGCCTGAGCACCCTTCGGGGTGGTGATGCGGATTGTCCGGCCCTTGGCGAGGGCGACCGCGCGGCCCTCGCGCGCCGGTACGATGATGCTCGTCATTCCGCCTCCCCTGGGATCGCAGCCCTGCTTAGCGCGCGGCACCCTTGGCGGCAAGCGTGGGAATCCGCTACCGTCCCGACCAAGTTGCCGGAGGAGAACTTCGCGATGCCGTCGCCACGGTCGTCGATCGGCCTGGAGGGTCCGCCGTTCGCGGTACCGATCGAGCGGGGCAAGGTGCGCGAGTTCGCCACCGGCACGTACGCGCGACACCCCGCCTACTTCGACGATCCGTATCCCGTGATCCCGCCGACCTTCCTCGCCATGGCCGGGTACGTCTGGGGCTATACCCTCGAACGGCCACGCGGCACGGCTCTGCAAGGGGCGGACCTCGGTTCGGCGATGACCCTGCATGGGGAGGACGAGCACGTCTTCCACGGCCCGCCGCCCCGGGGCGGCGATGTGCTGTCGGCCGTGACCCGGGTGGAGGACGTGATCGAGAAAGTCGGGCGGCGGGCCGGCCGGATCGTCCTCTACGTCATGGCGACGGAGTTCCGCGATCGCGCCGGCCGGTTGGCGGCGCTTCACCGCACCACGTCGGTGTGGACGGAGAAGGCGCCGTCGGGCGAGTCCGCGGATGTCACGCACCCGGACCGGCGACCCTTCTTCGTTCACGACACGGGCGCGGACCTGGTGGCCGGGATCAGGGCGGCCAAGGAGGCTGATATGGTAGTGGGGGCAGGGCCGGGACCGCTCACGTTCCCGCCGCTCACGCTCACCGAAATCGTGCGCTATCAGGGCGCCGGGTCGGATGACAACCCCATGCACCACGACGACAACCACGCGCGGAACGGCGGCTATCCTGCGTGCTTCTCGGTTGGCCTGTTGCACGTCGGCGCGATCGCCAGCTACGGCACGGCCTGGCTGGGGCCGGCCAACGTGCGGCGACTGAAGGCGCGGTTCCTGGCCCTGCAGTGGCCGGGGGACCGGCTGACGTACGCGGGGCGGGTCGCGCGGGTGTACGACGCGGGCGGCGAGCGGCGGGTGGACGCGGATTTCACCTGCACCCGGCAGACTGGCGAGCGGACCCTGGACGTCACCATGGCGTTCGTAGTCCCACAATGAACGACGTGCCTGTCCGCGATCCCAGGTTCGACATCCTGTTCGAACCGGTTCGGATCGGTCCGGTGACCGCCAAGAATCGATTTTATCAGGCACCCCACTGCAACGGCATGGGGAGCCTGCGACCCCAAGCCCACGCGGCCATGCGCGGGGCCAAGGCCGAAGGCGGCTGGGCGGTCGTGAATACCGAACACTGCTCGATCCACCCGACGTCGGACCTCTCGCCCGAGGTGCTTCACACCTTGTGGGACGACGGCGACATCCCGGCGCTGGCCCTGATGGTCGACGCGGTGCACGCCCACGGGGCGTTGGCCGGGGTGCAGCTCGCCTACGCCGCCTACTACAACGCCAACAGCATGACCCGCGAGGTGCCGATGGGTCCCGAGGCCCGCCCCGTCGGCGGCACCTACCCGGTCCAGGCGCGCATGATGGACAAGTCGGACATCCGCGCCTTGCGTGGGTGGTGGCGCGATGCGTCGCGCCGCGCCGTGCTGGCCGGCTTCGACATCGTCAACGTGGATGCGAACTTCTCGACCATCGCATTTCAATTCCTGTCGCCGCGCAACGGCCGAAGCGACGAATACGGCGGACCGCTCGTCAACCGGGTTCGCCTGCTGCGCGAACTGATCGAGGCGACCCACGAGGGGGTGGCGGGCAGGGCGGCGGTGAGCGTGCGGGTGATCGTCGACGAGCTGTGCGGTCCAGCCGGGCTGCGGGTCAGCGACGATGGCATCGGCGCGATCGCGCTGCTGAGCGACCTGGCCGACCTGTGGGATATCGTCGTCGGCACCTGGGCCGGGGATTCGCCGACGTCACGCTTCGCGCCCGAGAACGATCACGAGCGCTTCCTGGTCGGGATCAAGGCCGTGACGACGAAACCGGTCGTGGGCGTCGGGCGCTTCACGTCGCCAGACACCATGGCCTCGCTGGTGCGCCGCGGCGTGCTCGACATGATCGGCGCGGCCCGCCCCTCGATCGCCGATCCGTTCCTGCCGCAGAAGATCGAGCAAGGCCGCATCGACGATATCCGCGAGTGCATCGGCTGCAACATCTGCGCGTCCAGCCACTTCGCCATGACCCATCTGCGCTGCACCCAGAACCCGACGGTCGGCGAGGAATGGCGCCGCGGCTGGCACCCGGAGCGGATCGCGCCGCGCGTCTCGGACACATCGATCCTCGTGGTCGGTTCCGGCCCCGCGGGGTTGGAATGCGCGCGCGCCCTGGGACAGCGGGGCTACCGCGTCGCCCTGGCCGAACGGGACCGCCAGCTCGGCGGGCGGGTAGTGCGGGAGTCGGCGTTGCCGGGCCTGCGGGAATGGGCGCGGGTTCGCGACTGGCGGGTCGGGCAACTGCGCAAGATGGCCAACGTCGCGCTGTACCCGGAAAGCCCGCTCGATGCCGCCGCGGTCCTGGGCATGGATTTTCGCCACGTCGTCCTCGCCACGGGGTCGCGCTGGCGGGCGGACGGCGTGGGTCGGGTGGCGAACCGGCCCCTGCCCCTGGGCCCGGGTCTCGCCATCGCGACACCCGACGACGTGATGGCCGGGCGTGCCGTCGCGGGGCCGGTCCTCGTCTACGACGACGACCACTACTACATGGGGAGCGTGATCGCCGAGAAGCTGGCTCGCGACGGACTATCCGTCACCATCGTGACGCCGGCCAACGAGATCACGGCCTTTGGCAACGATACGCTGGAGTTGGAGCGCACGGCCCGGCGGCTCGACGAACTCGCCGTGGCGATGATCACGCACCATCGGCTGGTGGAAGGCGGCCAGGGTCGGATCGAACTGGCCCAGGTCCACACCGACCGGGCCATGACGCTTCCGGCCGCGACCCTGGTCCTGGTGACGGCGCGGTTGCCGGACGATGCGCTGTTCCACGAACTGGCGTCGAACCCGGATCGCCTGCTGGCCGCGGGTGTGGCCACGGTCCACCGCATCGGCGATGCCCTGGCGCCGGGTGCCATCGTTCACGCGGTCTACGCCGGCCACCGCTTCGCGCGCGAATTCGAGGCCCCCTCCAGCGGAGTCCGGCGCGAACGGATTATCCTTTAGGGGCAGCAGGCCCAGTGACCGAGGCCCAGGGAGTCCCGGGAGGCGGCGCGGATGCCGTCGTTGAGGCGATCGAGGGTGACGGTCTCGGCAGCGATGGCGGCGAGGTCGAGGGTGCCGGCGCCGATCATGGCGATGAGCTCGCCCGCCGCGCGCCGGGGAAACCACAGCGACCCCAAGACCGCGATCTCGCGATACATGATCGCCGTGTAGTCGAGCTGGATCGGACTGGACAGCCTGGCGCCCACCAGCACGGCTCTGCCGCCCTGGCCCAGGGCGGCGATCGCCGCGTGGGTGGCGGCGGGGTCGGCGCCCGTGCCGACGGCATCCAGCAGGACATGGGCGCCGCGTCCGGCCGCGGCGATGGCCTCGGCATCGCCGGGGCCGCCGAGAGCGACCGGCACGATGCGCGACGGGGCCAGAACGGCGACGCGGTCGAGCATGGCCCGGTCGCGACCCAAGGCCACGATCCGGGCGGCGCCCATGGCGAGAGCCACCAGGACGCCACTCGACCCCACCATGCCGGTGGCGCCGTTGACGATGACGGTATCGCCAGGCTTCAGCCCCGCCTTGACGAACGCGCCGTAGGCCGTGCCGAACCAGCCAAGCCGACAGAGCATGGCGGGCGAAGCCCGGTCCGCCGCCGCGCCAAGCGGGGTCAGGCATTCGGCCGGCAGCACCATGCGCTCGGCATAGCCCCCGTCGCGCCAGCGCTGCAGGTGGCGTATGGCCCCGGGGCCCATACCGAAATAGCCGAGAAAGCAGTGGTCGGGGATCGCCGAGACGTTGTGCGAGGCGTACCAGTGATCGCAATAAACCGGTTCGCCGACGCGCAGGCCCCCCACGTCCTCGGCGACGGCCACCACCCGGCCGATCGTATCCATCCCCGGCACGAATGGCCGCGGCGGGAGCATCAGCCGCGACGGATCGGCCAGGGTGTGGGCGAGCGATCGCGTGATGAACGCCGCGTCCACGTCGACGATGGCGCACCCGGGTTGCAGAACCGGGTCGGGGACATCCTCGAGCCGCAACTCGGGCCGATCTCCGTGGAATCGCGCCGCCTTCATGGACTCCTCCAACGCACGCTCTTGACGCTCCGGGCCAGGAGAAACATGGTGGGTAACCGAGGTTCGATGAAAACGGGGCGGCCGGAACGTGACCCATCGCGACACCGACAGCATCACCGGCTACCACGCCCATATCTACTTCGACGGGGCGAGCCGGGAGACCGCTTGGACCCTGCGCGAGACGATCGGCGCGCGCTTCGCCGCCGAGGTCGGACGGTTTCACGAGCGCCCCGTCGGCCCGCACCCCTGCTGGAGCTTTCAGATCGCCTTCGCGACGACACTGTTCCCGGTGATCGTGCCCTGGCTCGCGCTCAACCGGGGAGGGTTGGTGGTGTTCATCCATCCGCTGACCGGCGACGATCTGGCCGACCATCGCGACTATGCCCTGTGGCTGGGCGCGAAGCTCGATCTGGACCTGGCGGCGCTGGACGGTTGACGATCAGGCGGCGAACCGGCCGTCGAATCACCAACCGAGCAAAATGGGAATCCCAAATCGCAACAAAGCCGGGTCCATCACCCGACTTCCTTGCAGAATCGATTACCGCACAAACCGCCGAACGCCGCTCTCAGAAAGGCACTCAGGGTTCTTCACGGACGACCTTATATTTTGCCCAAACGCCTCTAAATAATCTTGTCCGTTCTGGGTGCGACATCATTCTCATACATCCAGCAAGGGTGAAGGATTCATCAGAACTTCTATCTCCAATTTCCCTAATTTCATTGTGATACACGTCGTATTTGTCAAATATTAGAAATTTATGACCACCTCTCATGTCTTTTACTGATGTGAACCCGATGTTCACTATTTTTTCCAATTCTTTGTCACTTAATTTTCTAATTATTTGTGCAACATTTTCTTTACTAAATGCGTCACCAAATACGTCACAAAACATAGTATAGAATGATACCGAATTTGATAGTAAAATTTGGTGATTAAATGTTTTCACAAAACTGTTTCTTTGATCCATCAACGTACGGTTCGCTGAATTGAGGTTTCTTAAAGTTGTAATTAACATTTCCAGTGATTCTTCAAATATTTCAATAGTATTAAATTCTTCTTTGCAGCTACTACACTGCTTTGTCCTTTTTCTATATATGGTTGAATCTGGATCAACTCCAACATCTTGGATATCATCCTTCCAATAAATTGTCGGGTTGGTTTTTAAAACCTTGTGCTTTCCGTATTTGTCACAGGATGGACACTTTATATATAAGGCAAAACCCATATTACACCTCTATGCAGGACCAGCGGATTGACGCATTCGGAGAATTCCCGAATGCGTTGACTTGGGTCATGCTCTCGACATGAGTGCAGACATCGCAAACCGCCTGCCCGACCATGGACCCGGGAATCAAGAGTCGTCTGACCAGGACGTTGCTATCGACGACGACGCGGCCGTGCGCCCGTCCGGTCATGGCTCAGATTGGCGGCGAGCTTCTTCGCGTCGAACCCGTGCTCGGCGGCACGCGCGGCGACACGGTCGCAGAAGCTCTGGAACTCCGTGATGTTCAACGAGCGCTGCCGCTCGTATTTCGCAGCCGACAAAAGAACCGCTACGTCCCGCTTGTGGCGCCGAATCACCACGGACTCCCGTTGCGCGGCATCCAGGAGCGCGGCGAGATTCCGTTTCGCATCGGTGGCCGAAACCCGGCGCATGGCCAAGCCTTTCAGGAACCCACGGAGACACAATCAATATAGTCATTTTGACCATTTTGATCCATCGCTCTCGCTAAGCGAACCGGACCGTGACCGCGCCAAGGCCGTCGAAGGTGGCGGTCACGCGGGCGCCGGGGGCGATCGGCATGGGCTTGGCGCAGGTGCCGGTGGTGACGACCTCGCCGTCGCGCAAACCGATGCCGCGGACCCGGCAATCGTTCACCAGCCAGAGCAGCCCGGCCACGGGATCGCCGAGCACGTTCGCGCCGGTGCCATGGTGGACATGGCCGTCCATCCCGGCGATCGCCACGGCCTGGGCGGGAAGATCGCGTGAACGCCAATCCGGCACCGCGCGGCCCAGCACGAAATGGCCGGCGCAGGCAGCGTCGGCCAGGAGCTGGGGCGCGCCGGCGGCGGCGAAGTCCTGAAAGCGCGAATCCGGCACCTCGATCGCCAGGTGCAGAGCGGCCACGGCCGCCAGGACTTCGGGCCGCTCGTACTCTGCTTCGCGGGGCGGAAGCTCGCGGCCGAAGCGGAAGACGAGCTCGGGCTCGGCCACGCGCATGTGCATGGGGGCGGCGTCCAACTCCGCTCCGTCCGCATGGGCGAAGCGAGCGAAAAGCCGACCGGCAAGGGGATGGGTGACGCCGATGTGGCGCTGCCCTTCGGCGCTGGTCGCGGCGATCTTCCAGCCGATCGTGGCGCCGGCGTATGGAGCGAGGGCCGCCTGCGCCGCATGGCCGGCGGCCAGGTCGCGCGGCCGGCACGAGTCGGGCAGCGCCCCGATCCGTGCCCCGCCGGACCATGCCCGCCAAATGGTCCGGGCGGCCTCGGTGCCGCGGTCCTCCTTCATGCCAGGTAGCGGTCGAGGACGTTCCGGGTGATCCGGCTGGTCATGGCGCAGCCGAGCTTGAGGCCCATGACCCATTCACAGGACGCGCCAT
>SHWL01000153.1 GCA_009693865.1 Acetobacteraceae bacterium
TTGACTCTCGTTGTAGCGCGCGACGGCCCGATTACTGCCACACAGCGCCCGGCCCATCGGCCACGCCAGAACGAGATTGGTTTCGATGTCGGGGACCTCTATTTCAACTCATTGAAATTACGGGATAAAAATGAGGGGATGACTGAGGCAACACCTCCGATTCCCGGGCCGGTAACTCGGTTTTGAATACAAAGACTTTATCGCCGAGTTCCATTTCCTCAAGGAATTTCCGCCCCAGGAACTTGAGACGCGTGGCTTCCTGTTGACGCATCAACTCGGGCGTCCGTTCGCCCTCGTAAACAAAAGTGTGATAGACAAGTCCGTATTTACGCTCCTCAATCATGAACTCACGATGTCCGGCGTCGCCGTCCAGTCTGGGCACGATATCCGCCGGGTCGCCGATCCCTTCGAACTCCTGTTCGATCCCACGGATGACGTCGTGGGAAAATGAGCCGGAGAATCGGAGCAAGCCCAGTGGCTCGGTGTCGCAGCGGCGCTGCACCAGGCCAAATTCGCAGTTATCGCCCAGGCTTTCAAAACGGGTGATAAGGTCGGGAAGGGTCAGACCGGTCCGGCCCGTGACCCATTCCTTCAGGTCCAGTCCCGGATGCGTGGCGAAGCCCGAACTGACGGCGCCCCCCAGGCTCAGCCCTTCCGGGACGGGATGCCCGCCCAACATCGCCACGGGCATTTGCCGGAGTTTCACCTCCGAGACCGAGAACGCGAGTTCCCGTTCGTCCGTGCTTCCCGAAATATCCTTGGGGCGCGTGCCATCGGGATGTTGCAACGTGACCAGTGTTTTGTCGCCGCGGCGTATCAGTCCCATGGGAATCCGCCAGGCGAGGACGGTCGGTCGGGAAATGGTCACGGACCCGATAATCGTTTCGTCGACTGAAACAATCAGCCGCTGGCCGCGCAGCGCGGGCGACATCACGAACGGCGTCGCGTTCAATGTCAGAACGAATTCACGCGGTTCCGGACCCAGCGGCAGCAGCAAGTGGCTTTCCTGGCCAACGGCCCAGGTAAAACCTTCCTCGGCGCGAGCCCAGCCACCGCCAAGGTAGCCAAGGCTGTTGCCATTCGCACCGAAGCCGATGGTAAGTTCGAATCCCGCGGGCATGACGTCAACCGCCACCTATTTTCGGGATAAGAACGATTTCGCTCCCCGGTTTCAGTTCGGCCAGGTAAGCATCCTGGAATATTTCACCGTCGACGGCGACGGCCATGCTTTCCTCGATCTGCTTGCCCAGGCCGGGGTATTTTTGTTCCAACTCCAGAATGAGACGGCGGAACGTTGTTGCTTCAACATCGAACTCGGTCCTGCCACCAGTGAACTGGTGGCAGGACCCGCCCGAAGCGAGGATCACCCTGGGCAATCTAGGTCATTTTCCGGCGGCGCTGAGCGCCGCCAGAATGGTCGGCGGCGACATCGGCAAATGCGGCATCGACACGCCGGTGGCGCGGCGAATGGCATTTCCGATAGCCGCCATTGGCGGAACGATCGGCACTTCGCCCACGCCACGGGCCCCGAAGGGGTGGCGCGGATTGGGCACTTCGACCAGCACGGCTTCGATCATCGGGATGTCCGAGGCGACCGGGCAGCGGTAGTCCAGGAACCCCGGATTCTCCATCTGTCCCTTGTCGTTGTAGATGTATTCCTCGTTCAACGCCCAGCCGATCCCCTGCACGGCGCCGCCCTGGATCTGGCCTTCGACGTAGCTGGGATGGATCGCCTTGCCGACGTCCTGGATGGCCGTGTAGCGCTCGATCGTGACCGCGCCGGTTTCCTTATCGACCGACACGTCGCAGATGTGCGCGCCGAACCCGGCGCCCGCGCCCTGCGCGTTGACGGACACCTCGGCGTTGATCGGCCCACCGGTGCGGCCTGCCTTCAGCGCGATGGCCGCGAGGTCGAGCGGTTCGAACGCGCCGGCATTGGAACCCGCCGGGAACGCCTTACCGTCTCTCCACTCCACCGCGTCGGCCTGGATTTCCCAGATCATCGCGGCACGCTTCTTCAACTCGTCGACCACTTTCTCGGCCGCCTGCGTCACCGCCATGCCGGTGGCGAAGGTCACGCGCGATCCGCCGGTCAGGAAGGTGAAGCCGATGGACGCGGTATCGGCGACCGTGGTGCGCACTTTGTCGACCGAAATGCCAAGCACCTCGGCCACCATCATGCCCATCGAGGCCCGCGAACCGCCGACATCCGGACTGCCGGTCGCGGCCGAGACCGAACCGTCTTCGTTGATGTGCACGTTCGCGCTGGATTCACCGCCGATGTTAAACCAGAAGCCGCAGGCAAGCCCGCGGGCCTGGCCGGTCTTCACCGGGGTCTTCCAATGCGGATGGGTCTTCACCGCCGCCAGAACCTGCTCGAACCCAATGTTGCTGTGCGTCACACCGTAATGGGTCTTGCTGCCGTTGCGCGCCGCGTTTTTCTCCCGCAGCGTCAGCGGATCCATGCCTAGCTTGTCGGCGAGCTCATCGAGCGCGCTTTCGATCGCGAAGGAGGTGATCGGCGCGCCGGGGGCGCGATAGGCCGCGACCTTCGGACGATTGCTGACCACGTCGTAGCCAACGACATTGATGTGCTCGATGTCATACAGCGCGAGACCGCACATGCAGCCCGGCCCGATCGGCGATCCGGCGAAGGCACCAGCCTGGAACTTCAGGATCTGGTTGACCGCGACGATGGTGCCATCCTTCTTCGCGCCGATTTTGACGTCCATGGACGCGCCCGAGGTCGGACCGGAGCCGCGGAAAACTTCCTCCCGCGTCATCTGCATTTTCACCGACTTACCGGTTTTCCGGGACAGAGCGACGGCCACTGGCTCCAGATAGACCAGCGTTTTGCCGCCGAAACCGCCACCGATTTCCGCGGGCGTGCAGCGGATGTTGGCGATATCCATGCCAAGCAGCTTCGCGGTGTAGGCGCGGACCATGAAATGGCCCTGGCTGGAGCTGTGGATCGTGATCTGGCCGTCGGAGCCGTAGGTCGCGAGGCAGGCATGCGGCTCGATATAAGCCTGATGCACCGGCTTCGTCGTATAGGTTCCCTCGACGATGACTTCGGCGGTCTTGAAGCCCGCTTCGACGTCGCCCTTCTTGAAGGTCACGACTTTCGCGATATTGGAGGCTTTCGCGGGTTTCGGGGTCACGCCGGAGGTGAACATGTCGTCGTGCAAAACCGGCGCGTTGTCGGCCATCGCCTCGTCGACGTCGATGACGTGCGGCAGCACTTCGTATTTCACGTCGATCAGGGCCAGAGCGTCCTCGGCGATCGCCTGCGTGGTCGCGGCGACGGCGGCGACCGCGTGACCCTCATAAAGCGCCTTGCCGCGCGCCATGATGTTGGCCGACAGATCGCGGAAATTCATCGGGCCTTCGCCGACGAAGGCTTCCTCGCTGGCGATGTTCGGGAAGTCCGCCGAAGTGACGACAGCCCGGACGCCCGCCAGCTTTTCCGCTTTGGACGTGTCGATCGATACGATCCGCGCGTGCGCGTGCGGCGAGCGCAGAATTTTGCCCCACAGCATCCCGGACGCGCGGGTGTCGGCCGCGTAAATCGCGCGGCCCGTGACTTTATCCACGCCGTCGGGGCGGATGGGCCGCGTGCCGACGACTTTCAGGTTTGAGTCGATGTAATTCATCAGACGGTCTCCCCTCGCATGACGGCACCGGCATCCTGCACGGCGCGCACGATCTTGTCGTAGCCCGTGCAGCGGCAAAGATTGCCCGCCAGCCAGTAACGGATTTCGGTTTCGGTTGGGTTCGGATTCGAATCGAGCAGCGCCTTCGACGCGACGATCAGCCCCGGCGTGCAGAAGCCGCATTGCAGCGCCGCGTGTTCGAGGAACTTCTGCTGCACCGGGTGCAGCTTGTCGCCCTGGGCCACGCCTTCGACCGTGAGGATCGACTTGCCCTCGGCTTCGACGCCGAGCACGAGGCAGGAGCAAACCAGCGTGCCGTCGAGCAGCACCGAGCAAGCGCCGCAATCGCCCGACGCGCAGCCTTCCTTGCTGCCGGTCAGGCCGACGACGTCGCGCAGCACGTCCAGCAGGGTCTGCTGCGGCTCGCACAAATATTCCGCCGATTCACCGTTGATGGTTGTGGAGACGTATGATTTTGCCATGGGTCAGTGAGCCTTCACGGTTTTGCCGGACGCGCGATCGAATGCGATTTTCGCGGCGCGGCGCGCCAGCACGCCCGCCACTTTGGTGCGATATTCGATCGTTCCGCGCTTGTCGTTGATGGGTTTGCACGCCGCCTGCGCGGCCGCGTCCAATTTCGCCAGAGTGGCGTCGTCGAGTGTATGTCCGACCAGCGCGTCGGCCATCGCCTGCACCAGCAGCACCGTCGGCGCGACGGCGCCCAAAGAGCAGCGCGCGGCGGTGCAAACGCCCTTGTCGTCGAGCGTCACGCTGATGCCGCAACCGACCACCGCGATGTCCATTTCCGTCCGCGGAATGAACCGCAGATAGGCATCGCCCGAATGCGCCGGACGTGGCGGGAATTTGAACTCCAGGATGAACTCGTCCTTGGCGAGGCTGGTGCGCCCGGGACCGGTCGGGACCTGCTCGACGGGAATTTCCCGGCGTCCTTTGCTGCCGACGATCACCGCGGTCGCGGCCGCGGCATACAACGCCGGAACCGAGTCAGCGGCGGGCGAGGCGTTGCAAAGATTGCCCGCGAGCGAGCAACGTCCCTGCACCTGAGTCGAACCGATCAGGTCCAGCGCCTCGACCACGCCGGGCCAGGCCTTGTTCATGGCGGCGTTGGCTTCAACCACCGCGCCGGGCGTGGCGGCGCCGACGATGAGACCACCGTTTTCCTCACGGATATCCATGATTCCGGGGATTTTCTTGGTGTCGACGATCAGTTCCGGCTTCATCCGGCCGGAGCGCATTTGCACCAGAAGGTCGGTCCCGCCGGACAGGACCTTCGCGAGACCGGACGAACCGGCGAGAAGTTTGACCGCGGCGTCCACCGACGTGGGCGCGGTGTAAGTGAGACCTGGCATCATGGCTCCCAATATCTGCTTTGTCGTTCCTCCGGACCGGAAGACCGAACGGTCTCCGGGACGGCTACAGAGGACAGGTTAGGCGATCATGGCGGGGAGGTCGAGAGGGCGGGCCAATCCCTGGAACGGGGCAGCGCGAGGGTTCCGCCCTCGGACCCGCCAGAGGGCGTTGCCCTCTGGACTCCCACCAGGGACACGGTCCCTGGACCGCGATTCATTGGTTGGGAGTTGGGAGAGGGCCTGCTCGAATGTTTCAACATCCGCGTGGGCCCTCTCCCAGCTCCCAACCAAAAAGTCATGGTTCCAAGGGCGAGCCCTTGGCGGAGTTCCAAGAGGCAGGGCCTCTTGGTGGGGCTCGGGGCAAAGCCCCGGCGCTGTCCCCGTCAAGCGATCGCCTTGCCCGCTTGCGCGGTCCCATTGTGCGGCGCAACATGAGGGCGAACGCCATCTGCCCCAGAGCCAAAAATGCCCCTGCACGTCGCCCTCACCCACCGGACCACTTACCGCTACGACCGCCTGGTCCAACCCGGCCCGCAGACCATCCGCCTGCGCCCAGCGCCGCATGCGCGGACGCCGATCCTGTCGTATGAATTGAAGATCGAGCCAAAACCGCATTTTCTTAATTGGCAGCAGGATCCGCAGGGCAATCACCTCGCTCGCGTGGTGTTCCCGGACCGCGTCACGCATTTCGATGTCACCGTCGACCTGATCGCCGACATGGTAACGATCAACCCGTTCGACTTCTTTCTGGAACCGGAGGCGGAGAGCTGGCCTTTTGCGTACGATCCGGCGCAGGATCATGAGTTGGGGCCATTTTTGCGGGCCGACAAAGCGGGACCTCGGTTGGCGGAATTGATCGCCGGCATTTCCCGTGAGCCCCGCCATACCGTGACGATGCTGACCGAGCTGAACCAGCAAATCCAACAGCGCATCGATTACGTCGTCCGCATGGAACCAGGCGTACAGACGCCCGAAGAAACTCTGACGATCAGCCGTGGCTCCTGCCGCGATTCCGCCTGGCTCCTGGTGCAATTGTTGCGGAATCTCGGCTTCGCGGCGCGTTTCGTGTCGGGCTATCTGATCCAGCTTGCCCCCGATGTGCGCCCTCTCGACGGCCCGCAAGGCCCTACCTCCGACTTCACCGATCTCCACGCATGGGCTGAGGTTTACCTGCCGGGCGCGGGCTGGATCGGACTCGACGCGACGTCCGGCCTGCTCGCGGGCGAGGGCCATATCCCGTTGGCCGCCAGCCCCGATCCCACGTCGGCGGCGCCGATCAGTGGCGCGGTTGAGAAATGCGAAACTGAGTTCGCCTTCGATATGACCATCCGCCGGATCCGGGAAACGCCACGGGTCACGAAACCCTATTCCGAGGCGCAATGGCGCGCGATCCTGGACCAAGGCGCGGCCGTCGATCGTGCATTGGCGCGCGGCGACACGCGGCTGACCATGGGCGGTGAGCCCACCTTCGTGTCCGCCACCGATCCCGACGCGCCGGAGTGGAATACCGACGCCACCGGCCCGACCAAACGCGCTTACGCCGATCGTTTGTTACGCCGGCTCACGGCGCGCTGGACCACGGGCGCCGCGTTACAACACGTCATGGGCAAGCAATATCCCGGCGAGCAACTCCCACGTTGGGCTTTTCATTGCCTCTGGCGCGCGGATGGCGAACCGGTGTGGCGCGACCCGTCGCTGCTGGCCACCGAGGATGCCGTCGATGACGCCTTACCAGGGGACGCCGCCGATTTCGCCGGACGGCTGGCTGAACGTTTACAAATCGATCCGAGTCTGGTTATCCCCGCGCATGAGGATACGCATTACTATTTATGGCGCGAGGGCCGCCTGCCCGCCAACGTGGTGGCCGAGGACGCGAAACTCGCCGATCCCCTGGAACGCGCGCGCCTTGCGAAAGTCTTCGGTCAGGGTCCGCACATCGTGGTCGGCAGCGTGTTGCCGTTGCGCCGCGCGATCGATAATGGGTCGCGCCGCTGGCAGTCCGGCCGCTGGTTCCTCCGGTCCGGCGAGTTGTTCCTGATCCCCGGCGACTCGCCCCTTGGACTCCGGCTTCCTTTGGATACGATTCCGTGGGCCGATGCCGAAACGATCGAAGCGGAAATCGAGCCCGATCCCTTCGCCCCGCGCGATCCGTTGCCCACTCGTCAGGCGTTCCCGCGCGGTGCTCGTCATATCGATAATGCAATTGAAGGTTTCCGTCCAAAAGCCCAGGAGTTGCCGGTGATCGGGCGGGGAGAGCCGAATTTGGTGCGGACCGCGCTCGCGGTCGAGCCGCGCGACGGTAAAATGCACGTATTCCTGCCGCCACTTTTCGCGCTGAAGGATTGGCTCGATCTGGTCGCGGCGATTGAGGAAACCGCCGCCGAAACCGGCCGCTGTGTCGTCCTGGAAGGCTATCTACCGCCGGAAGACGAACGGCTGACGCATTTCTCGGTCACCCCCGACCCCGGTGTCATCGAGGTCAACGTTCACCCCGTTAAAACCTGGGCTGAGCAGGTGACGCAAACGGAGGAACTTTACGAAGAAGCGCGTCTGGCCGGCCTCGCAACGGAGAAATTCGATCTGGATGGCCGTCATGTCGGCACCGGCGGCGGCAATCACGTGGTCATGGGCGGCGCGCGGCCCGAGGATTCGCCGTTTCTGCGCCGCCCCGATCTGCTGAAATCGTTACTTGGATTCTGGCACAATCACCCCAGCCTGTCGTTTTTGTTCAGCGGCCAGTTCATCGGCCCCACCAGCCAGCATCCGCGCATCGATGAGGCGCGGCAGGACAGCCTCGCGGAACTGGAAATCGCGTTCTCGCAAATCCGCGCGCGCGAGACGGTGCCGCCCTGGATGACGGACCGGCTGTTCCGCGACATCCTGACGGATATGACCGGCAACGCGCATCGCACCGAATTCTGCATCGATAAGTTGTACACGCCGGAGTCCACATCCGGCCGCCGCGGCCTGGTCGAGTTCCGCGCTCTGGAAATGCCGCCCGCCACGCGCCTGGCCGCGGCGCAGATGCTGCTCATGCGCTCAACGGTCGCCGCGTTCTGGGAACATCCTTACGAGCGCCAGTTGATCCGCTGGGGCACGCGCGTTCACGACGACTTCATGCTGCCGCATTACGTGGAGCGCGATTTCGTCAACGCGCTGGACGAACTGAAGGCCCGCGGCCACTCGCTCGATCCCGCCTGGTTCGCGCCGCATCTGGCGTTCCGCTTTCCGCATATCGGGTCCGTTCCGGTGCATGACGCCGAGGTCGAACTCCGCGCCGCGCTGGAACCCTGGCATGTCATGGGCGAGGAAACCGGCGCGTCCGGCACGGTTCGTTACGTGGACAGCTCGGTGGAGCGGGTGCAGGCGCGGGTCAGCGGCTGGATCGACGAACGTTTCACGCTCGCATGCAATGGCCGCGCCGTGCCGCTCAGTCCGACGGAGCGCGAAGGCGAGTATGTTGGCGGGGTACGCTTCAAGGCATGGAACCCGCCAAACGCGTTGCACCCGGCGATCGGCGCGCAGGTGCCGCTGATTTTCGATGTGTTCGACCGCTGGAGTGGGCGGTCTCTGGGCGGCATGACCTATCACGTCGCGCATCCGGGTGGGCGGCATTATGACCGCCGGCCGGTGAATGCGAATGAGGCCGAGGCGCGACGGAGGGCGCGGTTTTTCCCGTTTGGGCATACGCCGGGGGAGATGCCGGAGCCGATGGGGGCGCCGTCGAGGGAGCATCCGCGGACGTTGGATTTGCGGCGGGTTGGGTGAGAGGGGTGAGTTGGGGTTACGGGAGGCATCGTGGCGCCCTGGCCGTCTACGCCTGCTCCGCCGCCTCTACCGCCAGCACCATCCGCGCCCCGCGTGCCAGCAGCGCCGAACGGCTGGCATGCGCCCGGTCCGCGAGACGGTCCAGCCGAGCGACCAATCCTTCGTCCATGGTCACGTTGATCCGGACGGATCGACCGCCGACTTCCACGGACAGAAGCACAATTCGCGGGTCGTGATAGTCCGCCGGATCATAGCCCGGCTCATCCGGCGAGGCATCGAAACTTTCAGGAATCGCCGCGCCGTCCTCCTCCATGGCCGCGACAACAGACGCGAGGGCGTCGCGCCCGTTGGTAAGGAGTTCAGCGAAGTTTCCCCCCGTTGTGACAGTGCCAGGGAAAGCCGGAAAGCTCATGGACCAGTTTTCCGGTAAGGGTTCGGCGATACCCAGATAATGACGTGCGGTCATAGGAGTTCCTGTTCAGCGGTGCGGCGGATATTCCCAGCCGGCGGCGGCGCAAAGACTTCTCAGTGTTCCCGGCGCCAAATCGCCAGGATGGTTCGGTAGCACCGCGATGGGATGGCCCGTCTTTTTGTAGACAGTGTGAGATCCCTTGCCGGGCCGGGGCGCCCAACCTTCGCGTGGGAGCCTGTTCGCCGCTTCCCGTGCTGTCATGCGCCGCGCTCCGGATGCGCATTGATACACACTACGCGCGCATAATGCAATATACAAACGCACCCATACGCATCAACCGCCTTTCGACCGCGGCAAACGAGCCGCCCGCATTTGACGGATTGAGTAAGAATCGCGATCTGTGCCGAGGCCGGCCCCAAACGCAAAACCGCAAACCGCGGTTTTCTTTCGTTGCGAGCACGGTACGCCGGAAGGCGTTCGGAGTGGACATTCCGCAAGCCAGACCGGCGGCATCCGGTTTGCCGTGGCGTCCATGATCGGGCGATAAACCGGAGGATGCGCGTGCCTGATCCGGCCAAATCATGTACCGTCGATCAGATAGATATCTTGCTCGGGTCGCGTATGGAAACGGATGATACCGAGAACATCGCGATCACGAACAAAGTTCCCGCCGCTGAGTTTCAACGCGACATTCGGCCATTGTCCGAACGTTGCCCCGACGTCGCCGGTAGCCGTCATGTGCCAAGCGCGGGAGCGCATGATGACGACGTCCGACGCGCCCGGTGAATTTCTCCGCTAAAGTCAATCGGCCGAGTTGGAGCCATGGAGAGGCGCTGTCCTCAAACCCTGGCGCCTCCTCAATCCCAAACAATCGACCCCAGCAACAAAGCACTCCGAGGTCCGGCGATGGTATCAGCCTTTGATCGGCGCGAAGGGCGCGTCGTTCATCAGGCTGTTCTTTTGTGCGATCAGATAGCCGGCTTCGCCATTCTTTTGGACATAGGTCTGCCACTCCGGATCGGCCCCCATGGCGGCGCGTTTCGCGGCCCGGTCGGCGGCGTCCTTGTAAACCCAGATATGGACGTAGGTGTTCACTTCGCCCGATTCCGTGATCATCCACGCGAGCGGCTGCCCCAGATGCCGGGTTTGCGCCTTGTATCCGTATTCCTGATACAGGGCGACCTGCCTGGCCATGGTGCCTGGCCTGACGGTATAGGTGCGATGATCGATGAGCATGACAGTTCTCCTTGCCTGAACGCGTGCCGCGGGAGCGCGGCTGGCGCCTCGCCTCGACCGGTATCAGAAAATCGCGGCGCGCGCCAAATGCCGCGTCACGATCGCCGCCAACGCCTCGCACCCAGCCTGATCCTCGGCGTCGAACCGCGCGAGATCGGGGCTGTCGAGATCGAGGACTCCCAGCAACCGGCCGCCATCGATCAGCGGCACCACCAGCTCGGATCGGGACGCGGAATCGCACGCGATATGGCCAGGAAACGCCTCCACATCCGGCACCAGAATGGAGCGCCGGTCGCGCGCGGCGGTTCCGCAAACGCCCGCGCCAAGGGCAATGCGGACACACGCGGGCCGCCCCTGAAAGGGACCGAGCACCAAAGTATCATTTCTTAGAAAGTAGAAGCCGGCCCAGTTCAACCTGGGCAACGAATGGTAGATCGCGGCGGCGGCATTGGCGGCGTTGGCGATCGCGTCCGGCTCCCCGGTCAGGAGCGCGTCCAGTTCCTCGGCCAGGTCGCGAAAGAGCGCGAGCTTCCCGCCGGGCGCGGCGGACCCGGTCCACGGTGCCGGCCGTGTCACGTCATGCACGGGCAAGCCTTGGCGGCCAAACCTTGACGGCCACCCCCTGGGCGGGCCGGAAATAGCGCCGCTTCAACATGGCCTCCAATCTCAACGTCGTGGCCTGGACGAGCCGGGCCATGACGGTAAGAGGGCGGCGTGCGGGTCGATTTGGAAATATCAGGACCTCGCCTTAGGCGACGCCCAAAGATAAACGAATCGCGCCGCCTTCCTCTCCACGTCATGGTTCGGCTCGACCGGACCATCCGAAGCGGCACTGTACCGCGACCGATGGTCCGGTCGAGCCGAACCATGACGAGGGGAGGCTGGAGCCCGATCG
>SHWL01000013.1 GCA_009693865.1 Acetobacteraceae bacterium
TCATCCTCCGGCGCGACCGGAGGATCCGGAGCGGCACCACGCCTTGCTTTCCGGCGCTATTATACGCGGATATGTGCCGCTACCGATCCTCCGGTCACGCCGGAGGATGACGAAAAAGCAAGCGTCAGCGCCATAATGAGAATTGCTGCTCTGACAACCCGCCGCCGCCGCGAAAGTGGCGTGGTCCGTGTCGAAGTTCAGGTACCCTCAATCGACGCGAGCATGCCACGCGACCTCGCGAATGTTTTGCGCGGCGACGCCGCCTCGGCGCAGGCCATGCGCGCTCAGCTACGGTCCGCTATCGCGAAGCCAAAAGGAGACGCGGTGTTCGACATCTTTGGCTCCGATCTGCCGGACGCCTGGTGCGCCGGTGTGTTCGAGGAGAGTAGCCAAGGCGACAACCCTCGCGACGTTGACCTTTGAGTTATCTGCTCGACACCAACGTCATTTCCGGGTCGCGTAAGCGCCAACGCGGCAATCCCGGCGTGGTGGGATGGGCCGCGTCGGTCGATCCATCCGATCTGCATACCAGTGTCCTGGTGATCGGCGAGATCAGGCGAGGGATCGAACAGAAACGCCGCTCGGACGCCACTCAGGCGGCGGCGCTGGATGGATGGCTCGCCACCGTTCGCACCGGACTGATGGGCCGTATCTTACCAATCGATGAGCGGGTCGCCGAATTGTGGGGGAAACCGGGATCTCGCAGGTCGATCCCATCCATTGACGGGCTAATCGCCGCCACCGCGTTGGTCCATGGTCTGACGATGGTGACACGTAACGTAAAAGATATGGCGCGAACGGGCGCGGTCCTGCTCAATCCCTTTGTTTGACGGTTCGGCCCGGGGCGATTACCCGGGCCAATCAAGTCCTGGGACAGGCGTTATCCCCAGGCTTTTTTGTGGGCTTCATTGGTCCGTTCGATCGTCGCCACGGCCTCGGCGGCGTCGCGTTCCACCAACCCCGCGAGGCAGGCCTCGTAATGGCCAAAGAAATCGCCGGGCGTCGGTTCGTTCTGTTTGGCGATCATCGCCGCGGCGAAAATGGCGGCGACCAGCTTGTCCGTATCAATCATCGGATGCCTCGTGGTGTTGCAAGTGAGCCTCAGGGGACCGGGCACCCACCCCAAGGCATATGCCCGACGAACCGCCATAACGGCAATTGAAGCGAACAGAGCACAACCATCGTCTCGGTTGCCTCGCGCGACAATATTTCGCGGCTGCTTTCAAACCGATGCCGCTCACTGGCATTCTGATGGCCACGCCCGGCCTGCGCGCCATCTCCCTCTCCGGCGGAGGGCGTATTGCCGCCAGGCACCAGCGTCCCGCCACGCCAGGTGAACACCAGACATCTCATTCTCACCGGCCAATCCGATTGCCCCCTTGCCAATCGCGGCGTCTGGGGCGACATAGCCCCAGACGTTCCCGGACCGCTCCGGTCCGGTTTCCACGCGACATGACACAGGGCCGAACACCATGTTCATCGAAACCGAAGGCACCCCGAATCCCGCGACCCTGAAATTCCTGCCCGGGCGGGACGTCATGGGACTCGCGACGGCAGATTTCGCGTCGCAGGCGTCCGCGGCACGCTCCCCGCTCGCGACCGTGTTATTCGACCTTGAGGGTGTCACGCGTGTGTTTCTGGGCGGTGACTTCGTCACCGTGACCAAGTCCGACGTGGTGGCCTGGGACGCGCTGAAGCCTCAGGTGCTTGGCACGATCATGGACCATTTCGTCATGGAGCGGCCGGTGATCGATGCGACCATGGCCAATGACGACCTGTTCGATGAAGAGGACGTTGATCCCGCCGATGCCGAGATTGTGGAGCAGATCAAAGAACTGCTGGACACGCGCGTCCGCCCGGCCGTGGCGGGCGACGGCGGCGATATCGTTTTCCGCGGGTTCCGTGACGGGGTCGTGCGGCTGCACATGCAGGGCTCCTGCTCCGGCTGCCCATCATCGCGCGCCACGCTGAAACATGGGATCGAGAACATGCTGCGCCATTACGTGCCCGAAGTCGTGTCAGTGGAGCAGGTCGAATACTGAGGTAGGCCGACCGGCCCACCGTCCTTTCAGGCCCCGCTCCCTTCAGGGTTAGCCCGGGCCGCGGGCATGATTTCGCGACGTTCACGCCGGCAAACCCGGCGTGGCGAAGGATCGCTGGCAGGACCGCGATGTCGTGCGCCCCCCTTGTCCGAAGGCGCGCCGCACCGCACCATGGTCCTTTGTTTCCCACCTCTCCGGAGTTGCTTCCCATGACGCTCGAGGCCGCCGCAAACGATCTGTTGTTCCGCGAGGCGCGCACCCACAACAAATGGCAGGACAAACCCGTCACCGACGCGCAGATTCACGAGTTGTACGATCTGCTGAAGTTCGGTCCGACCTCGGCCAACTGCTCGCCCGCGCGGTTCGTGTTCATTCGCACGCCGGAAGGCAAGGAGAAGCTGAAGCCCGCTTTGTCGGCCGGTAATACGGACAAAACGATGTCCGCGCCGGTCACCGCGATCGTCGCCTACGACCCGAAATTCTTCGACAAACTGCCGCAGCTGTTTCCGCACAACCAGGAAGCGAAATCCTGGTTCACCAGCAACGACTCACTGGCCGCGACCACCGCGTTCCGGAATGGCACGCTACAGGGCGCCTATTTCATCATCGCCGCTCGCTCGCTGGGTCTCGACACGGGGGCAATGTCGGGCTTCGACAACGACGCGGTCGATAAGGCCTTCTTCGCCGAGAACGGCTGGCGGTCCAACTTCCTGTGCAACATTGGATACGGCGACTGGAGCGGCGTGTTCGGCCGTTCACCCAGACTGGATTTCGACGAGGCGTGTCTGCTGACCTGAGGCACGGGTCGGGCGCGGATGCGTATTCTTGTTCTCGATTCCGCGCTCGCGCGCCGCACCGCGGCGATCATCGCCGATGATGCGGTGATCGCGTTGCGGACCGAGGCGGGGAAACAAGGGCACGAGACGATTCTGCCGGCAATGGCGCGGGATGTGATGGCGGAAGCCGGCGCCGGGATCGACCTCGTCGCGGTGACAGTCGGACCCGGCTCGTTTACCGGGATTCGCGCTTGTCTCGCGCTTGGCCACGGCATCGGCCTTGGCCATGGCGTACCGGTCGTTGGCGTGACCGTCGGCGAGGCCATCGCGGTCGCGTTCCCGCATCTTGGGGGCCGTGACATGTGGGTCGTGACCGAGAGCCGTCGAGGCTACATATTTCTCGAGCAAGGCGTGGACATCGCATCCCTCGCCATCGCGGCTTTGCCCGAGCCACGACGCCCGGTCGCGATCGCTGGAGCGGCCGCGGTTCAGGTGGCCTCTCGCCTCGCGGCGCGCGGGGTAGATGTGCTGCTGACTGACAGCCGGTTTCCTTTGCCTCGGCACATCGCGCGCGTGGCGGCGCGGCGTCACAAGGGCGAGCTATCGCCACGCGCGGCGCAACCGCTTTACGTCGATCCGCCCGAGGCACGGTTTCCCGCGGGCGGTCTGCGCCCTCCCCCTGAAACACTGCTCCGGTAGAATGCCATGAGAGGTACAGGCAAGGTCGGCGCGATCGAAATCGCGACGCTCGCCCATGCGGCGCTTCTGGCCGCGATTCACCGCGCCGCCTTCCCTCCCGCCGAAGCATGGTCACGTGACGTCATCACGTTACAACTCAGCCTGCCCACAACTTTCGGTCTGTTCATTTCCTCTGGTGGCTTGATTTTGGGTCGTATCGCGGCTGACGAGTCGGAGGTTCTGACCTTGGCGGTAGATCCAGCCCGGAGGCGGCTGGGCCTCGGATCGGCACTGTTACGTGGTGCGATGGACCGTGCCGCCAGCCTGGGCGCGACCTCGATGTTCCTGGAAGTCGCGGTGACAAACCACGCGGCGCTCGCGGTATATGCCGCGCATGGGTTTATCGACGCGGGCCGGCGCCGACAATATTATTCGGACGGGACGGATGCTTTGGTCTTGCGCTCTACTTTGCCGTCAGTCCCGCGCCCTGGCCTGCCGCCTGGCCGCGCCGGCCCATGACAGGACGTCACCGGCCCGGGTAACCGAGGCCACGGCTTCTATCCGCCTTTCCTTAAAAGCAGCAGCGACGTCCCATCGGATTCGTCGTGGCGCTCCAACACGGTATGGCCTTGTTCGGTGGCAGTACGTGGCACGTTGCGCAAAGGTTCCTCCCCCCGCAGGCGGACCAGCAAAGTCTGACCGGGGGCAAGGCGATCAAGCGCGATCCGTGTCTTCACAAACGTCATCGGACACAGATCCCGCGTGATATCGATCGTCCGGTCGGCGGCGGCAAGCGTTTCCATGATACTTGCACACTCCAAATTAAGAAGAATAACCATTGCGAAACGGCCTTGGGTATAATTATATGATTGAAGTCATCCGAGATAAAGGGGCATTCGATGCCGGACGGTTCAACTTCACGGAGCGTGCTGAGTTTGACGGCGCAAATCGTCTCCGCACATGTCGCCAACAATCAGGTCGCGACGCAGGAATTGCCGGAACTGATCGAGCGGGTGTTCCGCGCGCTGAATGGGACTGAAGCGTCATCCGCGGCCTCGCAAATGAGCCGCGCCACCCCGGCGGAACGCGCGAAGCCCGCGGTGCCGATTTCAAAATCGGTATTCGCGGACTACATTGTCTGCCTCGAAGATGGCAAAAAACTGAAAATGTTGAAGCGTCACCTGCAGACTTCATACGGTTTGAGCCCCGACCAATATCGCGCGAAATGGGGCCTCGATCCGAACTATCCGATGGTCTCGCCGGACTATGCGAAAAAGCGGTCTTCGCTCGCCAAGGCGATTGGATTGGGCACACGTCCCCGCGAGGCCCGGCGGGCCTGACCCACCCGGTTTCAACTTGTGTTCGGCGTTCCGAGAGGCCGGCTGGCCGCCAGAACGATAATCGCGACCGGGCTGTGCCCTCGATGGACAGCGGTATCCGAAGTCGGCTACCAGGTCTTCAAGGCAAGGCGTCCCCGCCAGGCCTGATCATTCGGGATTGTCACAAGGATGCCGATGGAATCGCGCATCGAGCGCTTGTGTGTCGAACGGGGCGTGAAAATGACCGGACAGCGCCGAGTCATCGCGCGTGTGCTGTCCGACACCGAGGACCACCCGGATGTCGAGGAATTGTACCGCCGCGCCACCAGACTCGATTCGCACATTTCGATTGCCACCGTTTACCGCACCGTCCGCCTGTTCGAGGAGAAAGGTATCCTCGAACGGCATGACTTCGGCGGCACCCGTGCCCGTTACGAACCCAGCGAACACGGCCACCATCACCATTTGATCGATATCGAAACCGGCAAGGTAATCGAATTTCAGGACGCCGAGCACGAGGATCTCATGCGGGTCGTTGCCTCCCGCCTCGGTTTCGAGCTTGTCTCGTTGCGGCTGGAGCTGTTCGGCCGGAAGCAAAAATCGGCACCTCGGGGCCGCGCGGCACCGCCCGCGAGGAAACCCAGCAAGTGACCAGCGCCCTGCCCTTCGCGGAATTGCGCGCGAGCAATCTGGGAGTCCGAATTGCCACCGCCGCGGATGAGATCGACGCCGTTCAGGCGTTGCGTTACCGCGTTTTCTATACGGAAATGGGCGCGAAACCGGATGCGGAGACCCTTCGAAGCGGGCGTGACCGTGACGCGTACGACGCGGTCGCCGATCATCTGCTGGTGGTCGACCACGCGGTCGGCTCAGGAGCGAAAGGAGTCGTTGGAACCTACCGGTTGATCCGGCGGGAGGCTGCCGCGAAGATCGGTCAGTTCTATTCCGCGGGCGAATACGACATCGGCCGAATCGAACAATGGCCTGGACGGATTCTCGAACTTGGCCGTTCCTGTGTCGACGCCCGATATCGCGATCGCGCAGCGATGCAATTGCTCTGGGGTGGAATCGCCGCTTATGTGTTCCACCATAAGATCGATCTGATGTTCGGCTGCGCCAGCCTGCCCGGCACCGATTCCGACGCGCTCGCCGCGGAACTCACCTATCTCTATTATCATCATCTGGCCCCGCCAGACCTGCGGCCACGAGCGTTGCCGCATCGCTATATCGAGATGCGCCGGCTGGATCGCGACAAGATCGATCCGCGCCGTACGCTGATCGGCTTACCCCCATTGATGAAGGGCTACCTGCGGCTTGGCGGCTTCGTGGGCGATGGCGCGGTGATCGACGCGCAATTCAATACGACCGATGTCGCGGTCGTCGTGAAAACGGACCTGGTCACGGCCTCCTACCTCCGCCATTTCGAACGGCGAGTTCGCGACGCGCCGGACTGAGCGGCGGCGAATGACCTTTCCCCGCTCATGGATCGAGGCTCGCGGCCTCCGCGCCGACCTGATCGCCGTGCTGGCCGGCGCTTTAACTGCAATGGCGCTGCCGCCCTTGCATATCGTGCCATGCCTGTTGGTGGCATTTCCGCTGCTGCTGGCCCGAATCGACGTGGCCAAAGGATGGTTCGCCGCCGCGCGGCAGGGCTGGTGGTTCGGTTTCGGTCATCATTTGATCGGCCTGTACTGGATCACCGAGGCGATCCTGATCGAGGCCGCGCGGTACTGGTGGCTGGTCCCACTGGCCGTGCCCGCCCTCGCGGCGTTGCTCGCGATCTTCATCGCGATCCCCGTGGCGCTGGCCTGGTTCTTCGCTCCCGGGCTCGCGCGGGTCGCGACTCTGGCGGGCGCGTGGGGGCTGGCCGATCTCGCGAGGCAATTCGTCGCGACCGGATTTCCCTGGAACCCTTTGGGCAGCATCTGGGCCATGCCGGGATTTGCCGGCGACGTCATGATACAACCGGCCGCGCTGGTGTCTGTGCACGGTCTGACCTTGGCGACGGTTTGCCTCGCCTGCGCACCCGCCTTGAACTGGCGCGGACGCGGGCTTTGTTTGTGCCTCGCGCTGGCATGGATCGGGTTTGGCATAACCAGGACACTCGCGCCACCGCCACCGGATCAGGCAATCCAGGTCGTGCTTGTGCAAGGCAACGTGCCGCAGGGACAGAAATGGGATCCGGCGTTTCTGCTGACGGTGTTCGAACGGTATCTCCACCTCACCGATGAAGGTGCCGGCGCGGCCGGCCAAGGCCCTCGGGTGGTGGTTTGGCCCGAAACCGCGAGTCCGTTCCAGTTGGCCACGGACCGCGCCGCCCGTGAGGCAATCGCCAACGCAAGCCACGGCAGCCTGGTTCTGGCGGGCGCGGTCCGCTTCGATGAAGCCGATCGGCCAAGAAATGCTGTGTTCGCCATAGCGGGCGCGGGCATCATCTCGGCGCTCTATGACAAATGGCATTTGGTGCCATTCGGCGAGTATCAACCCAACTGGATTCCAATCGGCATTCAGCTCGTACCCGGCGGCGGGTTCGCGCGCGGCCCAGGGCCTCAAACATTGCATTTTCCCGCGGTGCCGCCGGTGGGGCCGCTGATTTGTTATGAGGCGATCTTCCCTGGTCAGGTCGTGGACGAGGACGACCGGCCCACCTGGATGGTCAACATGACCAACGACGCATGGTTCGGCACCTCGTCCGGGCCCCGGCAACACCTCGCCGCCGCGCGATTACGTGCGGTTGAAGAAGGCCTACCACTTCTACGTGCCGCGAATACGGGAATCACTGCTGGATTCGACTCGCGAGGACATGAGATTACACGCCTAAGTATGGGGCAGACCGGTTTTCGCACGGTAACGTTGCCAGGCCCTTTGCCACCAACTTTTTTCGCCCGATTTGGGTTGATGGTACCGGGATTGCTGGCCCTGAGCCTAGTTGCCGTTGGCCTGTTAACGACGCAATTACGGTGGTACCGTGGGTGAATGACCAAAATTCACACAAAAAAGACGTTTGATCCCGCCAACTGAAACGTGATGCTGCGAATTAATCAGAGTATTGACAATTATCGGTTGTGGCGTTAAAACAATGCTAATGGATACGCGAGACGTGTGATCTGTCCAGTGCAATCCATATGGTTGTATGATCATCCGGTTGTATGGCCTGGTTCGAGAGATTTTGAAAGGGATGCACACATGGCTATCGCCGATCAGGCCGTCGGGGTTGACCGCGAAGGACGCCCCAGCCCGATTGATGTGCATGTCGGCTCCCGGGTGCGGTTGCGCCGAACGTTGCTGGGGATGTCACAGGAACGGTTGGGGGAAGCCCTGGGCCTCACGTTTCAGCAGGTGCAGAAATATGAACGCGGGGTGAATCGGGTCGGCGCATCCCGTCTGTTCGATCTTTCCCGCGTGCTGGATGTGCCGATCAGCTTCTTCTTCGACGATATGCCCGATAGCCTGACCTCGACATTCGGGGCACCCGCGACCCGTCGCGCGACAGGATTCGCCGAACCGTCCGACTCTTTCGCCGACGACACGCTGAACCGGCGGGAAACGCTGGAGTTGGTGCGCGCCTATTACCGCATCACTGACCCGGCGATCCGCAAACGCGTTTTCGATCTGATCAAGTCGATGGGTCCGACCGAAGCCGTGAGCTGACCGGCCCTCGTGTCACACTCGCAACTGCGGATTATCGAACTCCGGGTTGCGGACCCGGTGCAACGCCCGAGCCAGACTCGCCGCCAGGTCGCGCTTCTCGGCCTCCCCTAACGCCCGCGCGATTTCCTCGGCGATCCCATGCCGGCGGAGCACCAACCTGGGCACGCGTCCATCGCGCTCCTCCAACGACACGGAAAGCCATCCCGACGACAACACCATCTCCCGCCGCCGGCCGGCCGGATCGGTGCGCACGATCCGTAGTTCGTCTTCACTCAGCACGATCAACTCGCTCGCCCGGGCCTGGCGAGCGTTCAAACGCAGCATCAGTAACACCAGTCCCGCCTCGGCCACTCCAAACGGCAGGACTGGCCAGGCCCCAAGCATCGAAAACCGCAGGCCGATCACCAGAGCAAAGCCGGCGATCAGCACGATCGCCCACCGCAGCCCTCGCGAGGACGGGCTGCGGTAGGGAACGATCAACGCCTCGAAAAGGGCCGGTGTCCCACTCAGCCGAGGGCTCCTTCGCCGCGCAACTTGCCGACGTCATCGCCACTCAGCCCCAGCCACTCGGCCAGCACGCTGTCGGTGTGTTCACCCAATACAGGCGAGGCCTTGATCGTCGACGGCTTGCCATCGACCCGCACCGGCCAGCCCGGCATCTTGAAATCGCGGTGCAGGGGGTGCTTCATGGTCTGCATGATGCCGCGCTGCTCGAACGTCGCATCGTTGTGCAACTCCATGGTGTCGAGCACCGCGCCGGCCGGGATACCGGCCTCCCCGATCAGCCGCATCGTGTCGTGCTTGCTGCGCTGGCGGGTCCAGGTAGCGATGATCTCGTCGACCTCCGCCTCGCGCGCGACACGGTCGGCGGGTGTGAGGTAGCGCTTGTCGCCGATCAGGTCCTCGCGCCCGATCAACTTCAGCAGCCGGTCCCAATGGTCGGGGTTGGCGCGGCTGGTCATGATGTAAGCGTAATCGTTCGGCCCGCCCGGTGCGCACGGATACAGGCCCATTGGCGCGTTGTTGACACCCACGACTTTCGATCCGCCACGCTCGGCCGCTTTGCCGGTCAGGCCCTGGGTCGCGAAGTTGATCCGCATGTAATGCATGATCGCGTCCTGCATCGCGACCTGGAGGCGATGTCCCTCGCCCGTTTCGCGCCGCTTGAACAACGCGCCGAGGATAGTAATCGCCATGAGCATGCCGGTGCCGGTGTCGCCAAGCGAAATGCCCGGCCGCGTTGGGGGGCCGTCCCGATCGCCAGTGACGCTGAACGTGCCGCCGCAGGCTTGCGCGATCATGTCGAAGGCCAGGTTCTTTTCGTATGGGCTTCCCTCGCCGAACCCTTTCACCTGGGCGTAAATAATCCCGGGGTTCAGCGCTTTCACCACATCGTAGCCAAGGCCCAGACGTTCGATCGCGCCGGGAGCAAAGTTCTCGATGGTGACGTCGGCCTTTTTCAGCATGTCCTTGACGAGGTTCAGGCCGCTCGCGGATTTCAGATCGACCGTGATCGACTTCTTGTTGGCGTTGAACACGTGGAAATAATAGGGATCGGTGTCTGGCAGTCCGGGCCGCAGGCGGCGCCCAGGATCGCCCATTTTCGGGTTCTCGATTTTCACCACGTCGGCGCCGAGCCATGCCAGGGCTTCGGTGCATGACGGTCCGGCCTCGAACTGCGTGAAATCGACGATCCTGACGCCGGAAAGGAATTTGAACTCGGCTGTGACGCCCTGGGGCACTGTCGAGACCGTTGTGCTGTCGTTCATGTGCGTGGCTCCTCGCCTTGAGAATGTGTCTTGAAGCGAGCCTGCCATACCATCGTCGTTTCGGCCAGCGGGACAGTCTGAGCGCGAAGCCGCATTTTACGTGTCCCCGCAACCGATGGTCGCCGTTGAACGCGCACTCATCACGCCAAAGGGAGGCAGCCATGCGCGCCCGCATGGCGTTTGGGGCTGACGGGAAAGACGGTCCTTCTTTATCTTCTGCTCATCGTACTTTATCTTCTGCTCATCGTAGAAGGATTTGTTCATGACGCCAGCCAGACTCGCGAGGATATTTTCAGGCCGCTTTCACTATGCCTGGGTCGTTCTCGCCGTCGTGTTCGTGTCGATGCTCGCGGGGGTCAGCGTTCGCGCCGCGCCAGGCGTGATGATTGGCCCCCTGCAGCGCGCATTCGGCTGGGATATCAGCACGATTTCGGCGGCGATTTCGGTCAACATCATGCTGATGGGCCTGATCGGCCCCTTCATGGCGGGCATGATGCAAAGCCTCGGCCTGAAACGCACGATGATCGGGGCGCTGCTGGTGCTCATGAGCGGCACGGGATTGTCGATGTTCATGACTTCGCCCTGGCAGTTGTTCCTGACCTGGGGCGTGTTGGTGGGCATCGGTGCCGGCGCGGGGGCGGTCGGGTTCGCGGGAGCGGTGGCAAACCGCTGGTTCCTGAAGCGGACCGGTTTCGCGGCCGGGCTGTTGTTCGCCGCCAACGCCGCAGGGCAGTTGATCTTTCTGCCAGTGCTGGCCTGGTTGGCGAATCGTTACGGCTGGCAGGGTGTGTCGATCGGTACTACCGCGGCGATCGCCTGCGTCATTCCCCTGGTGATCTGGCTGCTCCCGGAATCCCCAGAGGACATTGGCGTGGCTGCCTATGGCGGTCACGAGATTGTTCCCGAACGAGATAATTACGCGCCTGGCGGAAACATGTTCGCGGTCGCGATCAATGCGCTGATCCGGGCCTCGAGGTCGATGGATTTCTGGCTGTTGTGCCTGACGTTCGGCATTTGCGGGCTGTCGACAAATGGGCTGATCAACACGCATTTGATCGCTTATTGCATGGATGAAGGCATTCCCGAATTTCAGGGCGCGTCGATCCTGGCGGGCATCGGATTGTTCAGTCTGTTTGGCTCGATGGCGTCAGGTTGGTTGTGCGATCGATACAGTCCCCGGGTGTTGCTGTTCTGGTATTACAGCTTGCGCGGGGTGTCGCTCGTGTTGATCCCGTTCAGCCCCTTCGATGGCGCCAGCCTGGCAGTGTTCGCGGTATTCTATGGGCTGGACTGGGTGGCGACGGGGCCCGCGACTTTCTCCTTGACCAACGAGGTGTTCGGACGGCGAGACGCTCCGGTGATCGTGTCATGGATATTCCTGGCGCACCAGATCGGCGGCTCGATCGCGGCGTTCGGCGCGGGCGCGGTGCGAAGCGCGTCGGGCAGCTATTTGCTGGCGTTTCTGGCCAGCGGCGTGGCTTGCCTGGCGGCCTCCATGCTGGTGCTGCGGATCACGCCGAGGGGCAAGCTGGTGACCGCGGCGGAGTGAGGCGCCCGATTGGCATCGTCACCTTCCCCATGCTGATATGTTGAGGTCTCGCCCTCGCGCGGGGCCAGCGGCATGAGGGAGGAAATGAAAATGACCGCGACCAGCGACGACGAGATTTGCACCGCCCGCATTGAGATGATCGACAGCGACCCCTTGATCTGGCGGGAAGTTGAGGTGCCAACCTCCAACACGCTTTGGGATCTGCACGACATCGTCCAGAGCGTTATGAATTGGCAAGATTATCACCTATGGGAATTCACGATCGGTAAGCAGCGGTTCGGACCGCCAAGCGATGAGAATTTTGGCATGGAGCCAGTAACCGACGCGGCCATGGCCCATCTCCGCGATGTCCTGAACCCACGAAGGACCACGATTCGCTATCTGTACGATTTCGGCGACAATTGGGAGCATCGGCTCATTGTCTCCAGGATCCGCCCTGGCGAACCGGATGTCGCGTACCCGCGCCTGGCCGGTGGGGAAAGAAACGCGCCGCCAGAGGACTGCGGCGGCATTTACGGTTTTTATGACAAGCTCGCCATCGCCGCCGATCGCAAGGCCCGTGAACATCACGAGATAAAGCGATGGCTGGGGCAATACGACCCGAATCGTTTCGAAGAACGGCGTATCAAAATCGCACTCGGCCGTATCGCGAAAGCCGGGCAGGTGCTGAAAAAGGGTAAGTCCACGACTGCCTCCCGGCGTCGATAGCGCTCGCCGGTTGAGAAACAGGAGGCAGCGTTCGAGGCTGTTACCCTCCGGCCCGCCCCAACCGTGCCTGCCGCGCCAGCCTGGGCCCCCTCGCCACACCGAATGTCGCTTCAATGTCACCAAGCAACGTCATAACCGCCACGTCATTCGCTGGCCCCTGCGCGGCGACATGCGCATGGGCCAAACGCAGCATCTCGGCGGCGAGCAAGCGAAGGCCAACCAATGTCGCCGATCCCATATCGACCCGGCCTTGATCCAGTGGGACGACGACCGCCATGGCGCCCGCTTCGAAGACCGCGGCCAGCGCCACGATTCCGCCCAACGAAAGCGCGGCGTCATCGCTTGGCTCACCGCCGCGACGGAGGCGATTCAAAAGGAAACGGAACGCGCCCAACGTACCAAATGTTCCAACCGCGTCTTCCACATCGCGAAACGGCAGTGCCATCCTGTCATACGCCGCGCCCTCCGAGCCAAGCAGCGCGGTCGTGGGAACCTCGCAACCTTCGAGCCGGACATGACAGTGACGGGAGGGCCGCAAAGCATGAAACCCGGGCATGTCTTTCAACGTAAGACCAGGCGTTCCGCGCGGCACCAGGAACATGCTGTATCGCTTCCGGCCGGCCTCCTCCGCGGTGATCGCCAGCACAATCAGAACATCGGCGATCGGGCCGTTGCTGCACCACGCCTTTTCGCCAGAGATGCGCCAGCCGTCAGCGAAACGTTCCGCTCGCGTCGTCAGTTGTTTTGGATGAGCGCCCACACCCGGTTCCGAGATCGCGACCGCCGCCGTCCTGCCAAGCCATGCGGCCTTTTGCGCCTCTGACCCGAACCCGTCGACGAACCAGCGCCCGGTCATCTGCCGCCCGCCCCAGACTCCGCCGACTCCCAGGAGCCCGGTTCGTTCCGTCAGCGCTGCTTTGATCCGCGCGATCTCCAGGTACGATTGGCACGGAGCCAGAAGTCCGGCCTCCGCCATGCCCGGTATCGCGTCAGTGGCCGGGTCAGGGCAAAGCCGATGCCATGTTTCGATCGCTTCCATTCAGGCCCTCGCACGTCGCGGCAGCGCATGCGCGTCTGGCGCGAACAGAGCCTCGATGTCCTCCATCGTCATTTTCAGCGCGCCACCTTGTTCGGCGGCCATGACGGCGTTCACCAATGCGCGCTTCCTTTGTTTCAACTGTTCCATCTTTTCCTCGATCGTGCCGAGGGTCACCAGGCGATGAACGAACACCTTCTTGGACTGGCCGATGCGGTGCGCGCGATCGGTGGCCTGATCCTCGGCGGCCGGATTCCACCACGGATCGTAATGGATGACCGTATCCGCCGCCGTCAGATTTAAACCGACCCCGCCCGCTTTCAGGCTGATCAGGAACACCGGCACCTTTCCCGCCTGGAAATTTTTCACCGGCGTCCTGCGGTCTCTGGTATCGCCGGTCAGCATCACATACTCGATCTTCTCGTCCCACAATCGTTGCTCGATCAAAGCGAGCATCTCGGTGAACTGCGAGAACAACAGGATACGCCGTCCCTCGGAAATCATGATCGGCAGCATCTCCATCAATCGGTCGAGTTTCGCGGAGCCCGCCTTTGCCTTTTCCACCGCCTTCAGCTTCAGCAGTCTGGGATCGCAGCAGGCTTGCCGCATCTTCAATAGCGCATCCAGAATGATTATCCCCGAGCGCGCCAGGCCTTTATCGGCGATCGCCGCCCGAACCCGAGAATGCATCGCCAGCCGGATGCCGTCGTAGATCGCGCGTTGTGCCTGCTCCATTTCCACGACTTCGGAGATTTCGGTCTTTGGCGGCAGTTCGGTCGCGACCTCGTCCTTGGTGCGGCGAAGCATGAACGGGCGGACCCGTTTGTTGAGCATGATCTGGCGGTCGACATCTCCGTGTTTCTCGATCGGCGTGCGGTAGCGTGCCCGGAAGCCGCGTTGCGAGCCCAGGAACCCGGGCGAGAGGAAATCGAATAGCGACCACAATTCGCCCAGGTGGTTTTGCAAGGGCGTGCCGGACAGGCACAGGCGCTGGCGAGCCTTCAACCGCAAGGCCTGACGCGTCGTTTCGGCATTGGGATTCTTTATCGTCTGCGCCTCATCCAGGATCACCGCGTGCCACACCCGATCCACCAGGACCGCGTGATCGCGGGCGAGCAGCGGGTAGGTCGTCAGGATCAGATCGTGGTCCTTGATTTCCCTGAAGCGCTCTTTCCGCGCCGGACCATGCAATGGCAGGACGCGCAGGGACGGGGCGAATTTCTCCGCCTCCATCGTCCAGTTCGGGATCAGGCTGGTTGGACAAACGATCAGCGCTGGCGTGGTGAGCCGTCCTTCCGCCTGGTCGATCAGGAGATGCGCCAGCGTTTGCACCGTTTTACCAAGCCCCATGTCGTCGGCGAGGATGCCGCCGAGTTCCGCGCCTCGCAGGAACTGCAACCAATCCACGCCTCGCGCCTGATATTCGCGCAACGATCCATGAAACGATGCCGGAACAATCGCCTCGGGTATCGTTCCGCCCGCCTGGCGCAGTTGCCGGCCCAAAGCGCGAAGCGCTTCACCGCCGGTGAGATCGAGATTGGCGCGTTCTTCAAGCTCGGCGAGATTGGCGGCATCGAGGCGGGAGAACCCGATTCGATCGCCATCGACACCGATTCCGCCACCGGCGTACAGCTCCATCAACGCGCGCAACGTTGGCCGGATACGGCCAAGCGGCAGCGACAACAGGCGTCCATCCGGCAATTGCAACAAGAACGGCGTGTCGTCGTCTCCGTCCATTGTCATCGCCGGGTCTGGCTCGGTGATCAACCGGATCAACGCCGGCACGAGGTCGACGGTTTCGCCTGCGATCTGGACGCCGAGATGCAATTCCAGCCAATCGATGCCGCTGCGTTCCTCCAGCCGGCCCGTGACCTCGCTGTCCGGGGTCACGACGCGGATCGGGAACCCATCGTCGACCTCAATCTCCCAGCCCTCGGCGCGCAGTTCCGGGACGGCGTGCAGAACGATCGAAAGCCAGTTCGGCGCGCCAGCGGATTCCTGAAGGGCGAAATCGTCGGTGTGCGCGTGCTGATAGTAAACCGGCGCCAATTGCGCGACGCGCCCCAGGCCCAAAAGCGTCAGTGCTTCGATCGCCTTTTGCTCACCCGCCCGATCGCGCGCCAGATCGAATAGTTTGCCGTCATGGGAGACGCGTCTGGCGGCGGGTCTGATCGTGCTCGGAACCTCCAGTTGGCGATAACGGAACGACAACCGCGCAAGAGGGACTTCGTACAGGCCACCGCCAATGTGGCGGGCGGAACCGCGACCATGCGCGGGATCGACCGGCAGTGTCCCGTTGATCAGCCGCAAGCGAGGTTGCGCCCGTCCGGCGATCCGCTCCGCCGCGGGGAGGGTTTGCGGCACCGGCACCGGCAGCGATGGCAAACGCTGACGCAGTTCCGCACTGACGCGCTCCGCCAGTTCCGGCGGCACCGGGGGCGAGCCCAGTAATCGCGCCGCGGCCCGCACCGGCAGGTCCAGCGCGATCGGGCCGACGGCACCGGTTCTGGGCGCGGCATACCAAAGCATTGTGGCGTCGAGCGGCACCAACCCGTCCTCCAGCGCCAGGATCGTGTGCTGGGTGCCGTCCGGCGCGAGTTTCCAGACCACGCTCCCGGCGCGCGCCGGCCCTTCGGTTACACGCGGTCCGTCAGGCGTGCCCCAAAAAGACCGGCCGGTCGCGATGATACGGCGTAACGTGTCGACCGGATCTTCGTCGCCCGCGCCATTCCACCCACCTATGGTGGCCCGGCGGAGACGCGCCAGGATCATCCGATCGGAAGGCCGCAGGTACCGGGCCGGCGCGCCCACCTGATGCAACGCGAATTGCTTCGGATGACTGATTTTTCCGGTCGCAAGCAGTCGCACCGAGAAGGGCCGGACCGACAGGGTGGCCCCGCCCTTTGTTCCGTTCGGGGCGACATCCGCCGTGGACAGCACGTAGTGCAGACGTTGATGAACCGACGGTGGAAAATCCTCGGAATCCAGACCATCGTCCCCGGGCAGCGAAGACAGCCAGCCGGCGAGATCGTAAGGCAGCGACGTGTCTCCGGCCGCTCGCATGGGCGGCGCAGGGATCAGAGGCGCGGCGTCGGGCTTATCAGCCGCCAATTCCTCCCGATGCGCGGCGACCAGGACGGCGGCGACGTGTTTGCAATCGCGGCCGATTGGGCAGGAGCACATTCCCGCGATGGCAAGCTTGCCGTCGCGGCGGCGGCCCACGGCAATGCGCTGGGTGTACGGATCAGGCGCGGTGCCCTGGGTTTCCGCCGATATCAGCGCGCCCTGCTGGGTAATCCGCAGATTCCGCACCCGCCCGCGCAGTTCATAGATACGGCCCGCCTCCAGCGTGGCTGGGGCGAAGACCGGGCGGATGGCGCCATCCGTCAGGACGAGCGAAGGATCGATAGCGAGAGCAACTGGCACAACATGCATCGCATTAGCATGGAAGCATGCGTCGAGTCGGCGCCAGCTTGCATGGCAGCCTCCGAAAATGGTCTTTTCTCGCCATGTGATGTCAGGGGAGACGGACGATGGCTGAAATTTCGCGAAGCGAACGTGAACTGGCGCTGACCGCGCTGGCCAGACGCGTGCTGCCGGGCGGCAGTTTCGGGAACCTGTCCTCGGACATCGTGATCGGCGAAGGGCGGGCCGGCCGGGTCTGGGATGTCTCCGGCAACGAGTATGTCGATTTTCTCCTGGGCTCGGGGCCTATGTTCATCGGTCACGCGCATCCGGACATCGTGGCGGCGGTGCAGGCGCAAATTCCCCGCGGCGTGACGTTCTTCGCGAACAGCGAGCCGGGGATCCGCCTTGCCGCCGCGATCGTGGACGCGGTGCCCTGCGCGGAGAAAGTGCGGTTCACCAGCACCGGCACCGAGGCCGATACGTATGCCATGCGGGTCGCCCGTGCCTTCCGCGGCCGCGACAAAGTGTTGAAGTTCGAGGGCGGCTTCCACGGCATGAGCGAATACAGCCTGCAAAGCCTGGCGCCGAAGCGGCCTGGGAACTTCCCCCAGGCGGTACCGGATTCACCGGGTATCCCGCGTTCGGTCTCCGGCGACATGTTGATCGCGCCGTTCAACAACGCCGATCTGGCCGCCAGTCTGATCCGCGAGCACCAGGAGGATCTGGCGGCGGTGATCGTGGAGCCGTTCCAGAGGTTGCTTCCGCCCCGCGAGGGTTTCCTTCAGGCGTTGCGAGCGGTAACGGCGGAATGCGGCATCCCGCTGATTTTCGATGAAATCGTGACCGGGTTCCGCTTCGCCTATGGCGGAGCGCAGGAATACTACGGAGTCGTTCCGGACATCTGCACGTTGGGGAAAATCGTCGCGGGCGGCTTCCCGCTGGCTGCGGTGACGGGCCGCGCCGATATCATGCGTCATTTCGATCGCGGCGAGGTGGGCGACAACGTCTTGCCGCAAATCGGCACGTTGTCGGGCAATCCGGTCGCCTCGACCGCGGGCCTCGCCACGCTGGAGGTTCTGCGGGAAGCCGGAACTTATGACCGGGTGTTCGCGACGGGGCGGCGGCTGATGGACGGGCTGACGGCGGCGATCCGCGCGCGCGGCCTGCCCGCGCAAGTGATCGGGGAACCGGTGTTGTTCGACATTGTGTTTTCCGAAGACAATATTTTCGATTACCGGTCCGGCTTGACACAGGATTTCGACGCGTTGCGGCGGTTCAACCTGGCGCTACGGGGGGAAGGCGTGTTGAAGGGCGATACGAAGTTTTACATCTCCACGGTGCATGATGAGGCGGATGTATCGAAGACATTGGCGGCATTCGGCACGGCATTGGACATGGAAGTGGCGTTTCGGAAGAGATAAGACTGGATTGACCCTGCGGAACGATCGGCTTCCGATGTTGGGCGACTTGACCCGCGTGGCCGGGGACGGCGATGCGCGAAGCCGATCTCGTATTCCGGGTCTTACTCGAGAAATTCTGATCCACTCGGCCGGACCTTGCGGTCCGCCGCCATATCGGGTGCATTCGACCTCAGCCCTCGCACAGGCAGAGCAACGATGATCGAAACCACACGGAGCACCCAGCGATGAGCAAGGAAATCCGCCTGCTCTCAACGAGCGCCATCCTCGGTTACGGCTTCCCGGAGGCCTCGCTGAAGGCCGGCCTTGATCGCGACCCGCATTTCATCGGCGTCGACGGCGGCAGTGTCGATCCCGGTCCCCATTATTTGGGGTCCGGCAAGCCATTCTGCTCGCCCATCGCGATCCGCCGTGATCTGAGGCTGATGTTGCGCGCGGCGATCGAGAAGAAAATTCCCCTCGTCATCGGCACCTGCGGCGGAGCCGGCGGCGCGCCGCATGTGGAACTCGTGGTCTCGATGGTGCGGGAAATCGCAAAAGAGGACGGATTGCGCTTCAAGATGGCCACGATCCACGCTGAACAGGACAAGGGCGAGTTGAAGCGCCGCGTCGCCGCCGGAACGATACGGGGGCTGGCGCGTCAGCCACCCCTGACCGATGCAACGATCGACCGCGCAACCCGCATTGTCGGTATGATGGGCCCCGAGCCTTTCATCGAGGCGCTGGATGCCGGCGCGCAGGTCGTGCTGGCCGGACGGGCCTCCGATCCCGCGCCCTGGGCCGCCGCCGTGACTCGCGCGCAACTGCCACCCGCGCCCGCCTGGTACGCGGGCAAAATGCTGGAATGCGGCGCCACGCCGTCCATTCCGAAAGGCCATGATTCCTTGTTCGTGACCGTGCGCGAAGATCATGTGGAATGCGAGCCAACCAACCCCGCGCGCCGCTGCACGCCGCTGTCGGTCGCCAATCACAGCCTCCACGAAAACAGCAGTCCAATCCATCACATCGAACCGGGCGGCATGCTCGACACCTCGGATTGCCGGTTCGACGCGGTCAGCGACCGCGCGGTGCGCATCAGTGGCATGCGTTGGAATCCGGCGGATCGCTACACGGTGAAGCTCGAGGGCGTGGAACTCGCGGGCTATCGCGCGATCTGTGTGTGCGGCACGCGCGATCCCCTCCTGATTGGGCGGCTGGACAATTTCCTCGATAGCGTGCGGTCGGAGGTCGCGACCAAAGCGGAAGCGTTCGGTGTCAATCCGGATGCGTATCAACTCGGCATCCGCGTTTACGGCCGCGACGGCGTCATGGGCGCGCGCGAACCGTTACGCAATGCGACGCCGCACGAACTGGGTTTCGTGATCGAGGTCGTGGCCCGCGAAAATCAGGAAATCGCCTCCGCCGTTCTGGGTATGGCACGCACCAACATGCTGCACACCGATTTCCCGGGACGCTTGTGCCGGGAAGGCAACATGGCGTTTCCGTTCTCCCCGTCGGATATCGAGGTCGGGCCGGTCTACCGTTTCAGCGTCTTCCACGTCGCCGAACTGGACAATCCGGTTGAATTGTTTCCAATTGAATACGAGATGGTCTGACATGGCCCTGATCCGCGACGCCGCCCGTGTCTGTAAAAGCAAAAATGCCGGCCCGTTTGAGCTGACCATCGATGTCGTGTTCGACGACGCCGAGACCTTCCGGCGCGTGAAAGCGACCGGCGTGCTGTGTCCGGCACTGTTCGCCCGCCTGTACAACGTCGCCGAGGAACATGTGCTGTTCACGCCGTACGACGCCGCCTTTGCCTTCAAGGCAACGCTGCCTCGGCTTGTGCCGTCGGGCGATTTTGGCGACACGGATGTCTACGGTTGCCAGCAGCATGCGCCGCTGCTGGATGTCGACTTGCCGATTTAAAATCACCGGCTCGGCATGGCTCGGACAGGCCGGGGCATGACGGGCCGCACGAAAGGCCCGAAAATGGCTTCCCGCATGATGACCTTGATCGCGTTCCTTCAGGCACAGAATTGCTCGAACCTGCCGGGATCATGGCGGCATCCTTCGACCATGCTGGATTTTCTGACCCCGGAATATTACCAGCGCATCGCGCGGATTCTCGAAGACGGCAAAATCCAGATGGCCTTCTTCGACGATCGCCTGGCCTTGCCGGACCGGTATACCGACGATCATGCCGCCGCGATCAACGCCGGCGTGCGAGCTGTGAAACTCGATCCGACCACCGTCGTCATGGCCATGGGCATGGCCACCAGCCGCCTTGGTCTGGGCGCCACCTACTCCACGACTTACTACGAGCCATATCATGTCGCCCGTGTCTTCGCGACGATGGACCTGATGTTGAAGGGGCGCGTGGCGTGGAACATTGTCACCTCCCTCAACAGCGGCGAGGCGTTGAATTTTGGCGGCGAAAAACACCTTGAGCACGACGCCCGCTATGACCGGGCCGACGAGTTCATGGAGGTCGTCATGGGTCACTGGAACACCTGGGACGACGACGCTCTGATCCTGGACAAGGAAGGCAATCGTTTCGCGGACGCGAACAAGGTGCATCGGTTGGACCATCGGGGACAGTGGTTCAACTCGCGCGGCCCGTTCAGTGTGCCGCGCTCGCCGCAGGGGCACCCGGTGTTGATTCAGGCCGGCCAATCGGGCCGCGGCCAGACCTTCGCGGCGCGGTGGGCCGAATTGGTTTTCGCGATCCATCACAATCTGGAAGCCGGCAAGCAGCACTACAAAGCCTTCAAAGCCGCCGTCGCCGCCGAGGGGCGCGATCCGGCATCCGTCCAGGTCGCGCCAGCTTGTTACGTTTGCGTCGCGGAGTCGGAGGGAGCGGCCCAGGAAAAGAGGGCGATCATTGAAGCGACGGCGAAACCGATTGATGCACTTGTGTTGATTTCCGAAGTTCTTAATTACGATTTCTCAATTAAGGCCTACGACGAGCCGTTCAGCGATGAAGAACTGGCGGCGTTGAGTTGGCACGGGTTTCGCGACCGCGTCGTGACGTTCTCGGGCAAGAAGAATCCGACCGTGCGCGACTTCGTCGAGGTCTCTGGCCGCGGCACGGTCAAGGAACACAAGATGTTCGTCGGCACGGCAAAGCAGGTCGCAGATCAGATGGAGGAATGGTTCACCGCTCCCGCCTGCGACGGATTTGTTCTGGCCGCGACACATATGCCCGGTTCTTACGAGGACGTGGTACGGCTGCTCGTGCCGGAACTGCAACGGCGCGGTCTGTTTCACAAGGATTATGAAGGGACGACCCTACGCGAAACCCTGGGCCTGCCGATTCCCCGCGCGGCCGACTGGCACCGGCGCCAGGCCTGACCGCCCAACGGCCGCCCGTTGTCAGGGCGAGGAAGACTGCCGGCGCAGGAACGCGGGAATCTCGATCCCACTATCGTCCGCCACTCCGGACCGCCGGTCCCCGGCGCGATCCGGTTCCACCGCCAACTCGGTGGCGGGCGCCGCCTGGGCTGGCATCTCCGCCGTCGGCTCCCGCCGGCGAGCCGCCGTCTCCGGTACCGGTGTGGCGGTCGTGCGTTTCCGAAACAAACCAGTCGCCTGCTGGAACAAAGACCGTGCCACCGACTCACTGGGCTGCGGCGCCGGCGTGGCCTCGACGACAGCGGGGGTGTGCGAGAACAGCCTGGACGGTTGTCTCGGCGCGGGAATACTGGCCGAAATCGGGCGGCGCTGTTGATCGGTCGTCAGCTCATCCGGGTACGGCATCGGATCGGGGATGATCACGCGCTCGGGCTGCTGGCGTAGCGCGGTGATATTCGACGCCTGCTGCTGCAACCCCATCGAGGCGGTCACCCCCATCGCCACCGGCTCCGCCATTTGCCCCTGAAGCAAGGTGGGGTTCGATACCGGCAGGGGAATGGGGCGCGGCTCGGCGAAGATGGCGCCGCCACCCACGGCGACCAGCTTAGGCCGAGGCATCTCATACTCCCGCGGCTGATCGATCCCGGTGGCGACAACCGAGACGCGGATACGCCCCTGCAACGACTCATCCGTCGCCGAACCGAACAGCACGTTGGCCTCTTCGTCGACCTGATCGCGCACGGTGCTGACCGCCTGGTCGACCTCGAACAAGGTCAGATCGTCGCCGCCGGTGATGTTGATCAACAGGCCGCGAGCGCCCGCCATGCTGGTTTCTTCCAACAATGGATTGTTGATCGCCGCCTCGGCGGCGCGTTTGGCGCGATCTTCGCCCTCGGCCTCGCCAGTGCCCATCATCGCCTTGCCCATCTCCGCCATCACCGTCTTGATATCGGCGAAGTCGAGATTGATCTGACCATGCACCATCATCAGGTCGGTCACGCCACGGACACCCATGTACAGCACCTGATCGGCCATCTTGAACGCCTCGCGCCAGGTGGTGCGCTCGCTCGCGATGTTAAAAAGGTTCTGATTCGGGATGACGATCAGCGTATCGACGTATTGTTGCAGTTCAAGAATGCCCTCGTCGGCGGCGCGGGCACGGCGCGAGCCTTCGAACCCAAAGGGGCGGGTCACGACACCGACCGTCAGAATGCCGCGTTCCTTCGCCATGCGGGCGATGACCGGAGCGGCGCCTGTCCCCGTGCCACCGCCCATGCCAGCGGTAATGAATACCATGTGGGTGCCGTCGAGGTGACGATATAGCTCATCCGCCGCTTCTTCCGCCGCTGCACGGCCAATATCGGGCTTCGCGCCGGCGCCCAGACCCTGCGTGAGATGCGGACCCAACTGGACCCGCCGGTCCGCCTTGCTGTGCATCAATTGCTGCGCGTCCGTGTTGGCGACAACAAAATCCACACCGCGGAGGTTTGCGAGGATCATGTTGTCCACGGCATTCGTGCCGCCACCGCCAACGCCGATCACGGTAATGCGCGGGGTGAAATCGGTATGCATTTGCTGCGGCGCGTTCAGATTAAGGGTCATGCCCAGATCCTCCCCAGGGTAACGGGACGACAGTCAGAGTCCTTGTAGGACTGTGAAACGGATTCGCTACAGGCCATCAGACGCGATCTCTGATGAAGTTCACGAGGCGATGGAACCAGCCGTTACGCGCGCCGCGTCCCGTTTCCACGTTCTGGAACGCTCCGCCCTCGCCGGCGGCCCAGGTCAGGAGGCCAGTGACGGTGGCGAAAGCTGGGCCGGTGAAGATTTCTGGCATGCCGCGGACTGGCAAGGGCCGGCCGACGCGAACATCGTGGCCCAGGATGCGAGAGGCGAGATGCGGCAGACCGGCCAACTGGCAGGCACCGCCGGTCAGCACGATGCGGTTGCCGGTGGCGTGCGACAGGCCGGACTCCGCGAGTTTGTCACGGATTTTCTCGAACGTTTCCTCGATCCGCGGCCTGATGATGTTGACGACCATGCTGCGCGGTACTTTCGCCAGGTGATGATCCGCCTCTCCCACGCGCGGTACGGGCAGCATGTCGCGTTCGTCGTCCGGACTGGTTTCCACATTGCCCCACAGGGTCTTCAACCGTTCCGCGTGAGCCAGAGGCGTCGACAGCCCCTTCGCCAGATCGCTGGTGACGTGCAACCCGCCCATGCGGACCTGCGCGGTATGGATCAACTGGGTTTCGAAGAAGGAGGCGACGTTGGTGGTACCGCCGCCCATATCGATGACCGTGGCACCAATTTCCCGTTCGTCCTCGACCAACGTCGAGAGGCCAGCGGCCATCGGCGCCGAAACGATCGATTCTATTTCCAGATCGCATCGTTGTAAACAGGCTTCCAGCGAGCGCAAACCCGAAGACGACACGTCGATCGCATGCAGCCGCGCGTCCAGCACGGAACAATACAATCCGCGGGGATCGACGACATGGTCGGTGTTATCCAGCGAGAACTTCAATGGCATCACATGCACCGGTTCCCGGCCCGCCGCCCGCGACAGCTCACGGCCCTCGCGCAAGACCTCGCGCACGTCCTGGTCGGTGACCGGGCGACCCTCGGCCGGGGCGTCGAGCGACCACTTCACGTTGTAGATATGCGAATCAGGTTGACCGCAGGTCAGGTTGACAATGACCGCGCGCAGCCTTGTGTCGGCCATATTCTCGGCCTGACCCACGCAGGCGCGGATCGCCCGCTCGGCTTTTTCCAGATCGACGATGCTGCCGCCACGGATGCCCAGCCCCTGGCGCCAGTCGCAGCCCAGGACACGGATTTCCCCATCGCTGTCCACGCGCGCGATCAGACACGCGATCTTCGTCGTGCCGATATCCAGCACGCCGAAGGTGCCGGACCTATGCGGCCGCGAACGATCCGGTTCCGGTGGTCCGGTCTCGTGCCCCAGTACGCGGTGCGGCATGTCGTTCATGTCTGCGCGTTCCTAAACGGGTTTGTTGGGCGAAGGTGGCGGCGGCGGCTTATCGGTCGGCGCCGGGCGCGGACGCAGCACAAGCTTGTCGCCAAGACGCATGTCGATCGACTGCAACGGACGATCGAGCAGCGCGGTTTCCTGCTGCAGCGTCAGCAGGCGATCGAGCGCCTCGATCTCATGTCCTTCCGGCAACAAAATGTCGGTGCCGTTTTTCATGCGCAGGTTCCAGCGGCGCTCGCTGATCCGCATCGCCGCGACGACGCGGGACTGGATCGCTGGGCGGCCCGTCAGCGCGTCGAGCAGTACGCGGGCGCCGTCCGGCGCACCGGGTCCGACGATCAGCGGCAGATGGCGAAATTTGGCGACTTCTTCGTCGGTCACGGGCTGACCGTCGCGATCGATCAGCACGTATTTTCCCTGGTTCTGCCAGACGGCGAAGGGCCGGCGTTCCCACAGCACGACAACGATCGTGCCTGGCAAACGGCGTTCCACGGTCGCATGCGCCACCCACGTGAGTTTTTCGATATCCGCCCGCGCGCGTTCCAAAGAAAACCCGATGATTGGATCACCGATGCGCACGCCAAGCGCCGCGCGGAGGAACGGTTCCGGTGTGTTGGCGCGGCCTTCAATCACGATATCGTTGACTCGCATTCCGGCGTTGGCGGTAATGGTGCCAATCCACTCCCGCACCGACGCGATGCTGCCGCCCGGAGGTGCGTTACGTAACAGAATCGTGCCGGCCGCGAGGGCCACCATGCCGGCACAACCCCAGGCAAGTGGCCGCAACGTCCAGCGCTGGCGGCGCAAGAACAACTTCCACTTCGGAGGACGATCGTTGACGGACCCGCGCGGGCGGCTTGCCATGGTCAGATCGCTCCCGGTCGCATCATTCGCGGCATGACGCGTGCTCCACCATCCACGCGCAGAGGCGCGAGAAGCTGATGCCCAGATGCGCCGCCTGTTCCGGCAACAGCGATGTCGGTGTCAGGCCGGGTTGAGTATTGAGTTCCAGCAGTACGAGGCGGCCGGGCTCGCCACGCGTGTCATCGTAACGAAAATCGGACCGGCTGGCTCCGCGGCAACCCAACGCCTTATGCGCTCGCAACGCCACGTCCATCGCCTGAGCGTAAATATCCGAATGAATCGCGGCGGGAACGATATGATGAGACCCACCGTCGCTGTACTTCGATTCGTAGTCGTAAAACATGCCGGCATCGGCGATGATGTCTGTTACCGCCAACGCCCGGTCGCCCATGACGCCGACGGTGAGTTCGCGGCCCGGAATGAACTCCTCGACCATCGCCATGGGACCGTAGCGCCAGGTCTGGACCACCTCGGCGCGGCGGTTGTCGCCCGCGCGAACGATCGAAACGCCCACGGACGATCCTTCGCTCACGGGTTTGATCACATAGGGCAGCGGGATCGGATCGGCGGCGGCGAGATCCTCGACCGGAATGACCGCGCCGATCGCCACAGGCAGGCCGGCGGCGGCGAATATGGCCTTGGCGGATTCCTTGTTCATCGCGACGGCCGAAGCACGGACGCCTGAATGCGTATAAGGAATGTCCAGCCAGTCGAGGACGCCCTGAATCGCGCCATCCTCCCCGAACCTGCCGTGCAGAGCGTTGAACACCGCGTCGGGCTTTGGGGTGAGAGCGGTCAGTAAGGCCGCGAGGTCATCGGTCACGTCGATCAGATCGACGTCGAAGCCCGCCTCCCGTAGCGCGGCCGCGACCTGCCGGCCGGAGGACAGACTGACCTCGCGCTCGTTTGAGATGCCGCCATGAAGGACCGCGACTTTGGTCATGAACGTCTCTCCCGACCGAGGCATGCCCACGCTGCCACAAAATGGGGAATATCTGGTCCAGGACCGTGCCGCGCCGGATGGCCCGGTCGAGCCGGGCCATGACGAGGAGGGTCGACCGCGACATTGGTCATAGTGAGGCCTCCTTCAGGATTGCTGGCACGCCGATCCGGCGGATTTCCCAATACAGATCGACCCCGGTGGCGGCTTTGACCCGGCGGCGGACTTCCTCGCCCAACGCTTCGATCTCGGTGGCCGTGGCGCTGCCGGTATTGATCAGGAAATTACAGTGCTTTTCCGACACCGCGGCCCCGCCAAGAGTGAGCCCGCGGCACCCCGCGGCGTCGATCAACTCCCAGGCTTTCATCCCGCCGGGCACGCTGTCTGGATTACGGAAGGTGGACCCGCCGGTGCGGGCCCGGATGGGCTGGGAGGCTTCGCGCGACGCCCGGATATCAGCCATTTTCGCCACGATCACGGGCGTCGCGCCAGGTTTCGCGGCAAGCCGCGCGCGGGTGATCACGCTGCCGGGTGGAACGTTGGCGTGGCGGTAACCGAAGGCCAGATCGGCCGGCGACAAACGCCGTTTTTCCCCGTCCCGCGTCACGCACTCGGCCCAGGAGAGGACATGGGCCATTTCGCCGCCGTAAGCGCCAGCGTTCATCGCGACGGCCCCGCCGATCGTGCCGGGGATCCCCGACAGAAACTCGAGCCCGGTCAGACCAGCCGCGGCGGCGGTCTCCGCGACGGTCAGGTCCAGCGCGGCGGCACCGGCGATAACGCCGTCGGGCTCAACGGCGATGGTGGAAAAACCACGCGCCAACCGGATCGTCACGCCGGGCAGGCCGCCATCGCGGACGATGAGGTTGGAGGCCGCGCCGATCACCTGTACCGGCGTGGTCGCGGGCAGACCCCGCAGCAAAGTCGCGAGGTCGTCAGTATCGGCGGGCCGAACCAGAAATTCCGCCTCTCCTCCGGCGCGAAACCACGTGAATGGCGCGAGCGGCGCGTTGGCCTGGACGCGTCCCCGGATCGAAGGCAGCGCACCGGTGGGCACTGTTGTCTCGATGCGCGCCGCCGCCATCATGCGGGCGGTCCCCGGCGCGTGTTGGCCTGCAGTGCCGTGAGTTCGGCGGGCAACGCGGTGGCCCATTGCGTGATCGAACCGGCGCCGAGGCAGACGACGTAATCCCCAGGTTTGGCGATCGCGTGGACCATCTCGGCGAGGCGCGCGGGCGCGGGCAAAGGCACGACGCTGCGGTGGCCGCGCGCGCGCATCCCTTCGACAAGCGCGTCGCGGTCGATGCCAGGGATCGGTGCCTCGCCGGCCGCGTAAACATCGGCGACGATCACCGTCCCCGCATCGTTCATGCAGGCACAGAATTCGTTGAACAGAGATCGCAGGCGCGTGAAGCGGTGCGGTTGCACGACCGCGACGACATCGCGCGCTCCCGCCTGGCGAGCGGCTTTCAACACGGCGGCGATTTCGACCGGGTGGTGTCCGTAATCGTCGATCACGGTGATTCCGCCGGCCTCGCCCGTGCGGGTGAAGCGGCGGCTGACACCTTTGAAGCCCAGAAACGCGTCGCGCAGGACGCTGTCGCTGATTTCCATTTCCGCGCCCACGGCGATCGCGGCCAGCGCGTTTTGCACGTTATGGGCGCCCAGCATGGGCAGGCGGAATGGGCCCATGCGACGGGAGCGATTGCGGATCCGGTCGGTGACAACGACCTCGAAGGTCGAGCCGGCCTTATCCGGATTGACCTTGTCGGCGCGGACATCGGCCTGCGGCGAGAAGCCATAGGTGACGATCCGCCGGTCCGACAGGCGCGGGATCATCTGCTGGACCGCCGGATGGTCGATGCACAACACGGCGAAGCCATAGAACGGAATGTTGGCGACGAACTGGTCGTAGCCTGCGATCATCGCCTCGGCGGTGCCCCAGTAATCGAGGTGTTCCGGGTCCATGTTGGTGACGACGGCGATGACAGCGGGCAGGCGGAGGAAACTGCCGTCGCTTTCGTCGGCCTCGACGACCATCCAATCGCCGTCGCCCATACGGGTGTTCTTGCCGGAAGCATTGATGATGCCGCCGTTAATAACGGTGGGATCGAGGTGGGCGGCCTCCAACATGCAGGCGATCAGGCTGGTGGTGGTGGTCTTGCCATGCGAGCCGCTGACGGCGATGGCCCATTTCAGGCGCATCAACTCGGCCAGCATCTCCGCGCGGCGAACGACGGGGATGAAGCGGGCGCGGGCGGCGAGAACCTCGGGGTTGTCGCGTTTGACGGCGGTCGAGACGACGACGACACGGGCATCGCCCAGATTGGCGGCGTCGTGGCCGATCGAGACTGGGATACCAGCCTCCCGCACCCGCCGAACGTTGGCGGAGTCGCTGATGTCGGAGCCCTGCACAGAATATCCAAGCGTGTGCAGGACCTCGGCGATCCCCGACATGCCGATCCCGCCAATGCCGACGAAATGCATCCGTCCAATGGTGAGTGGCAGGGCCCTCATACGCGCGCCTCCTGGTGGATGAGTTGCTCCACCACATCCGCGAGCGCCGCCGCCGCGCCCGGTTGGGCCACGCTTCGGGCACCGGTCGCGGCGCGCGTCAAGGCAGCTGGGTCCGGCAATAATTGCGTCAGGCCATCGGCCAAAGCGGCGGGCGTGAACATAGGTTGCGGCATGACCCAGGCGCCGCCCGCTTCGGCCAGGGCACGCGCGTTGGCGCTTTGATGATCGTCGATCGCGCCCGGCAGCGGCACCAGAACGGCTGGCCGGCCAGCAATGGCGAGTTCAGCCACCGAAGAGGCCCCCGCACGCGAGATCACCAGGTGCGTGGTTCGCAGCCGGTCGGCGACGTCCTGAAAGAAGGGTGCCATTTCGGCGGTTATGCCACTCGCGGCATAGGCGGCGCGGACCCGGTCGAGATCCTCGGCCCGGCATTGCTGCGCGATCAGCAAACGCGCTCTGAGTGCCTCGGGCAGACGCGCCAAAGCATCCGGCACGACGTCGCTGAACACGCGCGCGCCCAGAGAGCCGCCAAGGATCAGCAAGCGGATGGAGCCGCCCTGGATCGAGCCGTCGTGACGCGATCCGGCGGGCGCCTCGTACCCGGCCTGACTCAATGCCGCGACGGCGGGCCGGACTGGATTCCCCGTCACCACGGTGCGAACGCGATCGGGAACGCGGCTGGTGGCGGCAAAACTCAGGGCGAGGATGCTGGCATGGCAGGACAGGAAGCGATTAGCACGGCCCAGAACGGCATTCTGCTCATGCAGCACCACTGGCGGCCGGTCGCGCAGCAGCCGCGCGCCAAGCACGGGGGGCACTGAGGGGTAACCGCCGAACGCGACCACGGCGGCGGGCCCGATCCGCGCCATGATGCCACGGGCCCGCGCGACCCCCGCGGCCAACGAGAAGACGGCCTTGCCGGCCCGCGCCAGCCCTCGGCCCGCGATCCCCGCGCCCGGCAGCACGTATTGATTCCGCGGGTCAAACACCTGGCTCCGCAACGCACCCGAGCGGGCGTCGGTCATCAAAACGACCCATTGTCCGCGCTCGATCAGCGCGGCGGCAAGCGCCTCGGCCGGATAAAAATGGCCGCCCGTGCCGCCGGCGGCAATCACGATTGGGCGTACTTCCGGCCCTCTCATGGCGAGTCTCCTCGGACGGTCGAGGTTTGATTCGCGATAGGGCCCATCGCCGCGCCTGGCCGCCGTTTATTCACCACGGCGAGATGCCCGACACTCGCCATGGTTCGATGGCTCCGACCCGACTCCGCGTGAGGCCCCTCACACGCCAACGCGAGATGCCCCTCACACGCCAGCGCGAGGTGCCTCTCACCCGCCAACGCGAGATGCCCCTCACGCGCCAACGCGAGATGCCCCTCACACGCCAACGCGAGGTGCCTCTCAAACGCCAGCGCGAGGTGCCTCTCAAACGCCAGCGCGAGGTGCCTCTCAAACGCCAGCGCGAGGTGCCTCTCAAACGCCAGCGCGAGGTGCCTCCCACGCGTCACGGCGAGGGCCTTTCACACGTCGCGGCGAGGTGCCTTTTCTTACTCGTCATGGCCCGGCTTGACCGGGCCATCCGAACCGGCACGGCAGGGCGAGTGAGCGATCCCGCCGCAAATCGGCGGAGAGATCGAACGGATCCACCCCCCTGTTCGAACTTTCTTAACCTTTCCGCCGCCACAATCGCACGATGAAAGGCGGATGGGTTTACATCATGGCCAATCGGCCATTTGGAACGCTCTATATTGGCGTTACAAACGATATCGCCCGCCGCGCCTGGGAACATCGCCAGTGCGTTGGCCCCGGATATACTGCCCAGTATAAAATTGTACGTCTCGTCTACTACGAGCCGTTCGACAATATCGTCACGGCCATCCGGCGTGAAACAAGGCTGAAGCATTGGTCCCGGGCATGGAAGCTCGACCTGATCGAGCGTCAAAACCCAAGATGGGACGATTTGTTCGATCAGATCGTCCTGTGAGACCACGTTCTGACAGCCTCGTCCCAATCGCGGTTGGCCCGTCTTCTCCGGCGCCGTGCCGCGACGGATGGCCCGGTCAGGCCGGGCCATGACGGGGAGGGAAGCCCGCGGGTCGCCAGGGAGGCAGTTGCCTGCCACGCGCGGATCGGCCCGGGCGGCGACGACGGGAGAAACCCGGTGCATCGCCGGGGGCAAGTTGCCTCCCGCGCCGTAACCGGCGATCGCGACGAGGTGAGGCATCCGCGGCATCGCGGAGAATAAGGGGCCACCTGCGCCGCGGGCGCCAATCGCAATGACGGACATCATGCCGCCTCCTCACGCGCGGCCCCGTCCGCGATGCGCCTCTCCCGCGCCCGCTCATCCCTTGCCCTGGGCCGGGTCAGCGAGAGGAACATCCCCATGCCAAGACCGACGGCGACAGCCGAGGAACCGCCGTAGGAGATGAACGGCAACGTTATCCCTTTCGTCGGCATCATTCCGAGGGTCGAAAACAGATTGATCATCGCCTGCAGCCCGAACCCGGCAATCAGACCTGTGCCGGCGAGGACGACGAACAGATCCTGCTCCCGCATCAATCGCAGCAGGCCGCGCAGCACGATGAAGGCGAAGACGCCAACCAGCAGCAAGCATACGGCCAGCCCGAATTCCTCGCCCACCACGGCAAAGACGACGTCGGCATGCACGTCGGGGATCGAATCCTTGACTGTTCCCTCGCCCGCGCCCTTGCCAAAAAGACCCCCGTTGGCGAATGCCTCCATGACCCGGTCGATCTGGTAATTGCCACCCTTCCCGCCGTACATGAATTGATCGAACCGGCGGCGCACGTGCGGCAGCAACGTATAGAGCATCACCCCGCCACCGCCCGCGAGGCTCACACCCAGGCCGATCCACAACAGATTGATCCCGCTGACGAACAACTGAATGATGAACACGGCGCCAATAACGGCCATCATCCCGACGTCCGGCTGCTTCTTCAGGATCGCCACTATGGCGAGGAACAAGCAGAGCGCGATCACCGTGCCATGGAATCCGGGCCTGATACGCTGACGCGACAGCAACCAGGCCGTCGTCATGGCGAAGCACGGTTTCAGGAACTCACTTGGCTGAATACGGCTCCCCGCGATGGAGATCCAACGGAATGCCCCCTTGGTTTCGATCCCGAACACCAGCGTCATGGCGGTTGCCAGCAACGCCACGCCGCAGCCCAGGATCGCCAATCGGCGGACCATTCGCGGCGGCATCATGGACACCACGATGATAATACCGAACGCGGTCGCAAGGAACGCCAACTGTTTGAAAATGAACAGTTCTCGGGAGGCACGAATCCGCTCTGCCACCGCCGGACTCGCCGCGAGAACCATGATGTAGCCGCAGCCAACCAAACAGCAGAGCGCACCAAGGGTCCAGCGGTCCACGGTGAGCCACCAGCGAGCGATTGGCGTGTTGTCGGCACGGGAGAAGGCGATCATGCGGCATCTCCCGCGGAAGTCGCCCGGACGAGAGCTCGGGCGAGTTCAGCGAAACGCTCGCCTCGATGCTCATAGCTTTTGAACTGATCCCAACTCGCCGTCGCCGGAGATAGCAATACGACCGGCGCATGTTCCCGTTTCGCGGCAGCGAAAGCGGCGGGAACGGCGGCGTCCAGGGTTTCCACACAGTCGAAGGCGACACCGTGACTGGCCAGGGTTTCCGCGAAGATCGGGGCGTCACGGCCTATCAGCAACGCGCGGGCAATGCGGGGGAAATGCTGGACCAAGGGAACGATGCCACCTTCCTTGCCCATACCGCCGGCAATCCAGATCACTCGATCGTAACAGATCAACGCTCGCTCGGCGGCGTCGGCGTTGGTGGCTTTGCTGTCGTTGACGAAGGTGACACCGTCGATCGTGACGACACGCTGCTGGCGGTGAGGCAGACCCGGATAGGAAGCGATGCCCGACGCGATCCGATCGCGCGCGAGGCCCAGAAAAGCGGCCATCGCGGCACAGGCGGCGGCGTTTTGAGCATTGTGCGCGCCAGGCAGAGCCATCGCGTCCGCCATACGCAGGATCAGGCCGGCCGCGTCGCGCAGCACTCCGTCCTCACACCATACGTCCGCGACCCCTGATCCCGCGACCCGGACCACCTTCGCTGGCCGCGTATCGAGCCAGCCTGCCATGGCGCGCGACCCCGCATCCTCGATACCGATCACGGCGAGGTCATCTTTGGTCTGGCGGTCGAAAATCGCCCGCTTCGCCAATGCATAGCCTGCCATGTCGCCATGGCGGTCGATGTGGTCCGCGCTGAGATTGAGCATCGCCGCCGCATCGAAGCGAACAGTACGGATTCGCTCCAACATGTAGGACGACATTTCCAGCACATAAACGCCATCGTCCGGCAACAGAGGCAGCGAAAGCGCCGCCGGGCCGAGATTGGCCCCTGCTTCGGCGTTCCAACCCGCCTGTTTCAGGACATGGGCCAGCAGCGCGGTGGTCGTGGATTTTCCGTTGGTGCCGGTGATGCCCACAAAGCGGGCACGTGACCCGGCACGGCGGACCGCCTGCCAGAGAAGTTCCGTATCGGATACGATCGGCACGCCAGCCGCGATGGCGCGCACCGCGATCGGGTGCGGCTTCGGCCGGTTGTGCGGAATACCCGGCGACAGCACGATCGCGTCGAAGGTCAGATCGCCCTCGCGGAGATCTCTCAGGGTGTGGCCGGCCGCGGCCTCACGAGCGGCCTCAGAATCGTCCCAGGCCGTGACCTTGGCACCCATCGCGCGCAACGCGTCCGCGGCGGGCCGGCCGTTGGCGCCCAGACCGACGACGGCGAACCGCTTTCCCGCAAACAATGTGGAGGGAAACGCCGTCATCGGATTTTCAGGGTCGCAAGCCCGACCAGCGCCAAAATCATCGAAATGATCCAGAATCGAATCACGATGGTCGGTTCGGCCCATCCCTTTTTCTCGAAGTGGTGATGCAGAGGGGCCATCAGGAAGACACGCGTGCCGGTTCGCTTGTACCAAAATACCTGCACAATGACCGATATCGTTTCGGCAACGAATAGTCCCCCAACGATGCACAGCACGATCTCGTGCTTGGTTGCCACCGCGACCGCGCCTAAGGCACCGCCGATGGAAAGGCTGCCGATGTCACCCATGAAAACCGCCGCGGGCGGAGCGTTGAACCACAGGAACCCCAACCCGGCCCCGATCAGCGCGGAACAGAATACCGCGAGCTCGCCGGCGCCTGGCACCGCGTGCAATTGCAGGTAGTCCGCGAAGAAGCGGTTACCCACCAGATAGGCGATCAACGCGAAGACGCCCGCGCAAATGATCGTCGGCACGATGGCAAGCCCATCGAGCCCGTCAGTGAGGTTCACCGCGTTGGATGCGCCCATCATCACGAGCATCCCGAAGACCGGAAAAAACAGACCAAGCTGCAGCGCCAGGTCCTTGAACACCGGGAAGGTGATGGCGGTGCCCATCGGATCGCGCGCCAGCCATGTCAGCCAAATGGCCGCGATCAGTCCGGCACCGGCCTGCGCGAACAGCTTGAACCGTCCATTGACGCCCTTCGTGTTCCGTCTCGTGACCTTCAAATAATCGTCCCAGAACCCCAAGGCACCGTACGTAACGGTTACGAACAGAACCGCCCAGACATAGCCATTGCGCAGATCCACCCAGAGCAGGGTCGAAATGATCACAGCAAACAGGATTAACAGGCCGCCCATCGTCGGCGTGCCCTTTTTCTCGAGCAGATGCCGTTCCGGGCCGTCCTCGCGAATTGGCTGACCCTGCCCCTGCACCTTTCGCAGCCAGCGGATCACGATCGGCCCCAGCAGGAAACTGACGAGCAATGCGGTCAGGCACGCGCAAGCTGACCGGAACGTGATGTAGCGTAGCAAATTCACCAGCGCGTAATGGTCCGGCACCATGCGGGAAATATTGAAAATCATCAGCCGCGCCCCCCCCGGGCATTCGTCGGCGCGGCATCGCCCGCGACGGTCAGGGCATCCAGCGCCTCGACGATTACTTTCATCCGGCTGCCGAGGCTGCCCTTCACCAGGATCGCGTCGCCCGCCAGGACCCGCGCCGCAACGATCGACGCCAACGCGCCCGCGTCCGCCGCATGATCCGCCCGCGCTCGCGCGGGGATAGCTTGGTTCAGGTGCCACATGAGTGGACCACAGGTGAACACGAGGTCAGCCGAGCGAACAGCATCGGCCGCCAACGCGGCGTGCTCGGCCGGACCGGCCTCACCCAGTTCCAACATATCGCCAAGGATGGCGACGCGGCGCGTGGCGGGCTGCAGGCGCAACACGTCGAGGGCGGCGCGCATCGATGCGCCGTTGGCGTTATAGCTTTCGTCCAAAAGAAGCGCCGCGCCCCCGGGCAAGGACAGACGGCGATGCGCGCCACGCCCGAGCAGCGGCGTGAACCTCTCCAGGGCCTGAGCCGCGATCGCCGTATCGAGACCAAGCGCGGCAACCGCGGCAAGCGCCGCGACGGCGTTCATCGCCATGTGCCGGCCGGGCGCATTGAGGCGCATACGCAGTTCGCGGCCAGCGATCTCGGCCCGTAAGGTCGAGCCATTGGCGTCCTGTTCGATCTCCATCAGCCGCGCTTCGGCCCCGGCCGCGGCTCCGAACCCCACGACGTGGTGCGATCCAGCCCGTTCGCGCAACCGGGAAAACCACGGCGAGTCCACGGGCAGTACGGCGACGCCGCCGGCGTCCAGCCCACTCAGGATCGCGGCCTTTTCATCAGCGATCTCATCCAGACCGCCGAGATACCCTATATGCGCCGCTGCGACCGTCGTGATGACCGCCACGTGCGGCTGGGCGAGAGCCGCGAGCGGTGCGATCTCCCCGGCATGATTCATGCCGATTTCGGCGATACAGAACATCGCTTTCCTGGGGGTTCGCGCGAGCGTCAACGGCACGCCCCAGTGATTATTGTAAGATGCGACGGCCGCGTGGGTGGGACCGAAGGCCGACAGCGCGAGCCGCAGCATTTCCTTTGTGGTCGTCTTGCCGACACTACCGGTCACCGCCACCAGCCGCCCGGGGAAACGTGCGCGCGCGAAGGCGCCAAGACGGGTAAGGCCCGCGAGTGTGTCGTCGACGACCAGACGGCGGCCAATCGACAGAATATCCCGATGCACCATCACACCGGCGGCGCCCGCCTCCCTGGCACGCGCGACGTGGTCATGGCCGTCTCCCGCTTCACCCACCAGGGCAACGAACAGATCGCCAGGCACGATCGTTCTGGTGTCGATAGACACGCCCGAAGCATTGAATGCTTCGCCGAATGTGCCACCGGTCGCTTCCAGCAGGTCGGCGGAGGTCCAGAGCGAGCTCACAGGGAGAGTCATGACGGGACGCCCACCAGGCCACGAACGACGCTCGCATCGTCAAAGGGATGCGCGATGCCGGCGATGATCTGGCCTTGCTCGTGACCCTTGCCCGCGACCACCAGGACATCCCCGGAACCAAGGTCATTCAGCGCCGTTTCGATGGCCTTGGCACGGTCGCCGATCTCGCGCGCGCCGGGGCAGCCGGACAGAACATCGGCGCGGATGATTTCGGGAGGCTCCCCGCGCGGGTTGTCGTCAGTCACGGTGACGCGGTCGGCGAACCGAACGGCCGCTTCGCCCATCAACGGCCGTTTACCCCGGTCGCGATCGCCGCCAGCACCCAAAACAATGTGCAGCTTGGCCTCAGTGTGTGGGCGTAACGCGGTCAGCAGCCGCTCCAGCGCATCCGGTGTGTGCGCGTAATCGACATAAACGGCCGCGCCGTTCGGCAGACGGGCTGCGAGTTCCATTCGGCCGCGCACGCCGGTCAATCGCGGCACAAAGTCCAGCACGTCGTCCAAACCCATGACGAACCCGAGACCCGCGGCAACCAGGACATTATCGGCCTGGAAACGGCCAGGCAGATTCAATCGGACCTCTCGCCTGACGCCGCCGGCATCGATGACGAGGTCCTGCCCATCGGGGCGCGGCATTGCGCGGGAAAGGCGGAACAGCGAACCAGCAGTCCCCACGGTGTGTAACTGAAGCCGGCGGGCGATGGCGATGGCGCGCAAGGCCTCCAGCGTTACCGGGTCCATATCGCCATGCGCGACGAAGGGGGAGCGCGCCGGCAACAGCGCGCCAGCCAGGCGCAATTTGGCCGCGCGATACGCCGCCATGGTCACATGGTAATCCAGGTGGTCGCGGGTAAGATTGGTAAATCCGGCCGCGGCCAACTTCACGCCATCCAGCCGGTACTGGTCGAGGCCATGCGACGATGCCTCCATCGCCACGCACTGAACTCCATCGCGCGCGAAATCGGCCATGGTCTCCGCGAGGCTGACCGGGTCGGGCGTGGTCAAACCAGGACCTGGATCGTGACCGGGCGCGATGACTCCCAGGGTTCCGATGCTCGCGGCCCGATGACCAGCCAATGTCCAGAACTGGCGCAGAAACTCGACCGTGCTGGTTTTGCCATTGGTTCCCGTGACGGCGACGACGGTTTCGGGACGAGCTCCGGCCAGAACCGCGGCGATCTGTGCGAGCAACCTCCGCGGCTCGGGGTCGATCAGCAAAACACGCGGGGGAACTTCCGGCGGCCAGAACGTGCCTGGTGGCGCCAGGACCGCGACGGCGCCATTGCGGACGGCATCAGGGATGAAGTTCCGCCCGTCCACGAATACGCCAGGCACCGCGACAAACAGATCGCCCGGCCTCGCCTTCCGGCTGTCCGCCGTGACGCGCGAAATGTCCAGCCCGGCCACCGCCCTGGGTAGCGGCCCGCCCGGGCCGCGTAACGCCAATATCTGGCGAAAGATATCAGTGAGGAGCAACGGACGATGCCGACGACATGGCAACCACCGGTCGGTCGCCTGGTGCCACCTGGGTTCTATGCATCAAATCGGGCTGCGGCGGACCGGGCGGAAGCCGCGCCGGCAGAACGCGCGGCCGCGGGGCCGGTTCAGCCTTTGGCTCGGCCACGCGGATCGGGCCCAGTGTCAGACCTCTGGCTGGCTGAAGCGGAATGGCCAACGCTTGCTCGATCGCCGGCATGTTCTGGATGTCCGGCATCAGGCCAAGGATTGGACCGATGCGGGTGATCACCTTCCCCGCCGCGGGCGCGGCAACCTGGCCGGCCGTGGAATAACCACCGGTCGCGGCTGTGCCATGGGGCTCATCCAACATCATGTAAACCGCGTAACGCGGCGCCTGCATCGGGAAGACGCACATGAAGGCCGACACGTTGGCGTGCTTTTTATAACCGTGACCGCTGTTCTTCTCGGCGGTTCCGGTCTTTCCGCCCGGGTAATAACCGGGCACTTCGGCCTTTCTGCCAAACCCGCTGGTCACGACCAGCCGCATCAGGCGCCGCATCATGTCCGAGGTGGATTGGTTCATCACGCGGGTGCCTTCCGGCGGCGCGGCCGGGTCGGTTACCAGGATAGTGGGACGCATCAAAATCCCGCCGTTCGTCACCGCCGCCGTGCCCGCGACGACGTGCAACGGCGTGATTGAGATTCCATGGCCGAAGCCCACCGTGTAGTTCACCGCCTCACCCCAGGTGGCGTCGGAACGAACGATCGGGCGCGAGGCTTCACGCAGTTCGATCGGCACCCGCTGGAACATGCCCATGTTGCGCAACCAGGCGCGCTGCCGTTGTCCGCCCATGATGTGAGCAATGCGGGCAGCGCCCAGATTGGACGAGTAAGCGAGCACTTCCGGCAGCGCCAGGAATCGGTGCTTTCCCTGGTAGTCTGTGATGGTGAACCGGCCAATATGAATTGGATTGGCGGCATCGAACGAATCCCAGATATGGACGGCGCCGGAATCAAGCCCCATCGACAGGGTCTGAATCTTGAACGTGCTGCCGGGTTCGTAAGTACCGGTGATCGCGCGGTTGAAGCGTTCCTCGGTCCCCGCGATCCGGAAGGCGTTGGCGTCGTAATCCGGGAGCGACACCATCGCCAGCACTTCCCCGGTGTTCACGTCCATCACGAGGCCGGCCGCGCCAAGCGCGCTGAACATGACTTTCGCGGCCAGTAATTCCTCGCGCACCACGTTCTGCACACGAACATCCAGCGACAGGCGCAACGGCTGACCGTTCTCGCGGATTTGCTTGTCAAACGCCATTTCAGCGCCAGCGACACCGTTTTCGTCAATGTCGACGCCGCCGATCACGTGCGCGGCGACGCGTCCCAACGGGTAATGGCGCTGCTGCGTCTGGCGAAAATCGACACTCGGAATCCCCAGGTTGTTGATGCGGGCTTCTTCGTCCGGCGTGATCTGGCGTTCGAGGTAGACGAATCGCTTACTCTGATCCGACAGTCGTTTGATCGTCCGTTGCACGTCCAACCGAGGCAGAACAGATTTCAGTTTCTGAACCGCTTCGGCTGGATTGCCGACGGCGGCCGGGTTCGCGAAGACCGAACGCGTTGGCTGCGACAGTGCGAGAGGTTGACCGGTTCGATCGACGATCATCGCGCGCTGTCCCGGCAAAACGGCGTCGGTGATCGGTTTCAACGGTCCCTTCGCGACGGGTGGTGTGACTTTATGCGCGATCTTCGCCTCGACCGGATGCACGACCGTAACCCAGGCGACCCGCACGGCGACGACGGCAAACATGAGCGCGAAGGCCCCGGCGGCGAGCACCAGCCGGCCGCGGCTTCGATCCATCAATTCCCGCCGGCGCTTCTCGGCGGAGGTGACGTGAAAGTGCTCCATCCGCAGAACCGCGTCGCGAGGTGGGGCACCGCGGCGGATGCGCAGCCGATGGAAGCGCCCGGGCGGCGGGACCTGAGGCAGATCGTCCGGAATATCGGCGTTGGTCATGCCATCACCTTAACGGCCTGGTCCATTGGGGCTCGTTCCATCGGTACGCACCCACGTGGCACTGATTGGGGTGGGCGCCGGGAGTGGGAGTGGGAGTGGCACGGCGCCTCGCGACATCCCGAGCAACGACCCGGCTGAAGGCGGCGCGGCACCTTGCGCCTGCATTTGCGGTTGTCCCTGACCGGCATGATGTTGCCCTGAAGGGCCGCGCGGATCGGGCGGCGCCGGCCGCGCGGATCGAGCGTCCCGCCCAGGGTTGTTGGTCCGGCCATCGGCGGTCCGGAGATCCCCGGCATCTGGCGCGATTTGCTGGCTCGTTGGCGTCTGGGATGGGGCCAGGCCCTGCGCCTGCAGTGGTGGCAAGCCACTGGTCGGGATTCCTCCGCTGGATCGAGGGTCGGCTGGTTTCAGCGCGACCGGCTTTGGGGTCGCGGGACGTGGCTCATCGGGGGATCTCGTTTCGACGGCGGCCCTGAGTTTCAGGGGTGACGCCTCTTGCTGGCCGGCCGGTGGCGAGGCGGTCCTCCCCGGTGCGGGCGGGACCGTGACAGCGGGCATCGCGACTGAGACCGGGGCGACGACGGAGGGGGGAAGCGGCGGAAGCGGTAAATCGTCGGCCTCCGCTTCATCGGTCCCGCCCGTGTCTCCTGCGGCGGGCGGATCCCCGGCGTCGGTCTGGGCCTCGACCGCCACCCGTGGCGGTGGCAAGCGGCCTGGCAAATCGGCGACACGAACAAACTGGGCCGGCACAACGATTTTCAAACCGAGATACTGGTCCGAATATTTGTGCAGTTGCTCCGGCTCGCCGAGACGGATCCATTCGTCCAGCATGCGCCGGCTGTCCGCCCGTAAAGCGTCAGTCTCCTTCGCGATCTGGACAATGTATTTGTCCATCAATTCCACCTCATGCTTGGCGCGGTATAGGTAGAGGCCCGAGCCGAGAGCCAGGAGCCAGCAAATCACGGTGATGGGTCGGATCATGAAGTCACCAATCGGTTAGCGGCCCTGGGCGAGCAGTTGAGCTTTGGGATGCGCAAGGGCTCCGCCCTTGAACCCGCCAGGAGGCGCTGCCTCCCCCGCCTTCGCAGGGGCATGCCTGACCTCCGGCAAAGGCACGCCTTTGCAATCCATTTATTTTGGTTGGAGGTGAAAGGGGGCCGACCGAGATGTTGCGATATCCGAGTAGGCCCCCTTTCACCTCCAACCAAACAGATCGCGTTCCAAGGGCCGTGCCCTTGGCGGGGCTCCAACGGGCAGAGCCCCTTGGTGGGGTCCGGGGTGAAGCCCCGGCGCTTCCTGGAGTTCACGCACGCGCTCATGCGGGCACAGCCAGGCACTCGATGGCGCGCAGGCGGGCTGAGCGCGCCCGCGGGTTGATCGCGATTTCAGCAGTCTGAGGACGCATCGCTTTCGAGGTCACGAGGCGGAACCGGGCGGTGAACTTTTCAGTCAAACCGCGCGGATCGTGGCGTGACGGTGCGGGCCCGCGGCCCGTGGCCTGGGTCATGAAGCGTTTGACAATGCGGTCTTCGAGCGAATGGAACGACACGACAACGATCCGCCCGCCCGGGTTCAGCAGCCGCACCGCCGCGGCCAAACCGCGCTCGATCTCCCCCAACTCGTCGTTGACGGAGATGCGTAACGCCTGGAACGACCGCGTTGCCGGATCATGGCCGGATTTGTCTCTGGGCAGGACGGAGCGGATGATGCTGGCCAGCCGTCCGGTCGTCTCAATCGGCGCTTCGGCCCGTGCCATCGCGATGGCACGGGCCACGCGGCGGGAAGCGCGTTCCTCACCAAGCTGAAACAGGAGATCGGCGAGATCGCGCTCCGGCAACGTATTGACCAGGGTCGCGGCGGTTGGCGCGGGATCGTCCCCATGCCGTCCCATGCGCATGTCGAGCGGACCCGACCCCTGGAAGGAAAAACCCCGCCCGGGATCGTCGATCTGGAAGGACGACACGCCGATATCGAAAACGACGCCGTCCAACCAGGTCACGCCGGCCTCGGTCAGCAGGACCAGCATGTCGCCGAAACGGCCTCGCAACAAATGCAGGCGGCCCGGGTATTGAGCCGCGAGGCTGGCGCCGCGGGCGATCGCGGTTTCATCGCGGTCGATAGCCCAGACGTGGCAACTCGCATGGTCGAGGATCGCCCGTGTGTAGCCGCCACCGCCAAATGTGGCGTCCAGATACACGTGCCCATCGCGCGGGTTCAGCGTGTCCAGTACTTCAGGCAGCATCACGGGGACATGCGAGCCGCTCATGCGGCGGCCTCCCTGTGGCGGGCGACCCGCGCCTTGTTGATCGCCATCGCCTCCGCCTTCCGGTTGGCTACACTGGCGGGGTTCCACAACTGGAAACTCAGGCCGATACCAACGAAAGCGACACTTTCGGCCCGCGCGATCCCGGCGAAATTTAGCAGCGGATCGGGGACGATCACGCGGCCCTCCTTGTCGGTCTCGACCGGCCAGGCGTCGGCGAACAGGACGGTTGCCAGAGCGTCGTATTCCTCGCTGAGCGGATCAAGCTTTTCGAGTTCGGCCGCGAGTTCCTGGTGCTTGACTTCGGTCAGGGCTTCGATGCACAGCGTTTTGTCGGACGGTCGCAAAACCAAAGGCAGGCTGGCAGGTCCGTCGCCAAGCGACGAAATGTTGGTGACACCCGCGCGCAAGGCAGCACGGAATGAGGCGGGGATGGAGACCCTGCCTTTCGAGTCAAAGTTCTGCACGTACGTTCCGTTGAACAAAGCCATTGGAGCCTGGCCACCTCCTGGCACGGGTCGTCACGTCAGCCGAGGGCGGAAAACAAGGGGAAAGCGACGCGGTCTGGTTGGGGTTTCCGCCGGGCAACCTGGTCCTGGACCACCACGGATTTGGCCAAAGGTTATTGGGTATCCATGGGTGTTTGTGGGATAGCATGGGATTTACTTTCCGACAAGGGTAGTTGGTGCCTCGCGCGAGAAAAAATTCGCGTGTGACGCTGGATCGACAAGCATCGACGCGAGAAGTTGGATGGAACCTCGCCAAGACGACACTGGATCGACTTGGATAAATTCTTGTTTTGTTCTGGCGCATTGGTGCCGCGCGCATGACCGGCGGCCGGGAGCGGTTAGCAGGCGGGCTCCGTGCGGCTGGGATGGCCGAGACTCTGGCACGACCGGAACTTCCGGGATGAAACCAGTTTGTAACCTTTAATTGTCTAAATTATTACCGTTAGCATCAGGAAAGACCTATATTGACCGCGTTTCCTTTCACCGATCTTACAGGAGAATCATTATGATATTGGTCGCCCAAACCTGGCTGGCCTTGAAACAGGACCGCCGGGCAGTCACTGCCCTGCGGTACGGGCTGATTGCCGGCATGATTGTCGCCATGGTGGCCGTCGGTTTTTCGTCGTTGGCCAACGCTTTGTCCAACCAGTTCAGCTCGATCGGGGGCAGTCTATGATTGGATGACGGCGGGATGAACCTCCACTCGGCGGCCCATGGAACGGCAACCGGGTGGGCTTCATGAATACTACCTTGGGTTGTAGCTCAAAGAAAGGCCTTGTCCGAGGCCAGTCAAGATCGGACGTCGTCGCTCGTGTTCACGGCCCAGGGGGCCTGGAAATTATCAGGTTTACCCGGGCCTCACGCATCTTCATGACTCGCATGCCGCCTGGACGCGTGAGCGCTGGAACCATTCCCCTGAGACCGCTCCACGGCCGCTGCTCGGGCATTCCCGGCGGCGTCTCCGATCCAACCAGGAGGTGAACATGAATTGGCTCGAAGCCAACATGAACCGTGGCAACCCCCGAAAAACGCCAGACGGCCTATAAGCCGGGTTCTGTCCGCGCCCATTACAAACGCGGGACGGCCATTCCTCTGGGACGCGCCTTGCAGCGCGCCTCACGCGACCAACCCGGGCGGCGGGACGGGAATGTCCCTGCTCAGATCCCCCGACCAGGTCGGGGGACATGCGCGACCGCCCCTATTCGGTCTTGCTCCCGGTGGGGTTTACCCTGCCATCCCTGTTACCAGAGACGCGGTGCGCTTTTACCGCACCGTTTCACCCGTGCCCGTGAGATGTCTCCATCGCCCGGATGGTTTGTTTTCTGTGGCACTGTCCCTGGGGTCGCCCCCGCCGGCCGTTAGCCGGCACCGTATTCCCGTGGAGCCCGGACTTTCCTCCATCACCCGAAGGCAACAGCGGCCGTCCAGCCGTCTGGCGGGCGGGACATGGGGCCTCGGAGGCCGGATCGTCAAGCGGCGGGACTTATCAGCCCGCGGTGCTACCACCCCAATGACAACCGCACCTTCGCCAGCGCGGACATATGAGACTCATGTTCACCAGCGAAGCGGACGCAGAGGTGGCTCGCGCCCGCCTTCGCATAGGCATCGAGCCATTCAGCCACTCCCGCCCCCGGCCCGGCGTAACAAGCCTGACGCCGCCGCAGAACCGGCGCGGGCTGGCTGTAATAGCGTTCAAGGAACCCGTTCAGCCTCGCCTCGGCTTTCGCCGCGTCGTCGTCGAGCGCGATCGTCAGATACATCGCCCCAGCCACGGAGGCCGGATCGCGGCCGGCTGTTTTCGCGACGCCGCGCACATGGGCAAGCCCGCTGGCGAAAGCTTCGGGCGCCGGCGCGATCGGAAACCAGCCGTCGAATGACTTGCCGGCGCGCTCCAGACTGGCGGGAAGGTTACCACCAATCCACAGCTTCGGGCCATCCGGGCGATACGGCGTGGGCGCGACCACGCCTTGTTTCACTTTCCAGCGTCCATCCCAGTCGACCGGTTCGCCTGTCCACAGCGCCCGGCACAGCCGCAGCCCCTCCATCATCCGGCCGATGCGTTTTTCAAATGGCACGCCCGCCGCTTCGAACTCCGCCCGGATACTGGGCGCATCGGCGGCGAAGCCAACGCCCAGGATCAGGCGCCCCTCGGAAATCTGATCCAACGTCGCAACCTGATGCGCCAGCACCACGGGATTGCGCAGCGCGGGCAACAGCACCGCCGTTCCCAGTTCGACGCGTCCCACCCTTCCCGCCACACCCGCGAGCAAGGTCAGCGGATCATGGCGCGGCCGGGCGAGCAACGAATCCCCAACCCACACGGAATCGAACCCTTCCGCCTCCGCCCGCGCGGCGAGCTCCAACAATGGCGCCGCTTCCGGCCGACCTTCCATGATCTGCTCCCGCGTGGGCAGCAGGTAACCGAGTTTCGGGGTCATCGGGATCAGCCTTCCAGTTCACGTCACGGCGAGAACCCGTGAGGATCGTTGCTTCCCATCAGGAAGACAAGCTGACCAATCCACTGTCGGGCGAACGGCGCTCCCTGCGGGTTCCGCCGTCTTTTGTCAGGGCGTGTCGCTCAAGACAACGCCCGACGCGGCTGTCATCGGAACATGCAGCGGCATGTTCAGCGCCCACTCCGCGCCAAGATCGGTCGCGATGTTCCAGTTTGCCGGCGGGGTGACACTCGCGAAATTGTCGGTCACGAGGTTCCCGCGGCCGATCGTCGCAGTGCCATACGGATAGAACAGACGACACGCGGCGCTGGCACTCGTCAGACTCCACGCCAATGTAATCCGTATTTGCGTGGCGTTTACCCGCGCGCAGGCCGTCGCGGCGGCAATGGCACCTGGCGCGCTCATTGAGCCTCCGTCCATCACCCCCCATCCCGCCCCGAGCGCGGCCTGCGTGGTGGGCACGATCAGATCGGTGCCAGAATCGTGCTGGACCGTCACGACCAGGCTGGTCGCGGTTTCTCGATAGACATGGGTGACGACCGGCCCGCCAGTGGCCGGAATACCTGCTGGAATGGATGCAATCGCATCGCCACCTTCCGAGGCCAGGACCGCGCGCGCCACCAGCGACGCGGCCAGCCTGCCAAACCGCAGGTTGTCCGCGCTGTCGCGATGCAACGAATCCCCGCCGGCCCAGAGCCCCGTGGCCGGATCGTACGACGCCGGCGCCCGTGGCAGGCTGTCCGCCGTTTGCGGTAGAACCACCGTTACGTTCTGCGCCGGATCCGCCGCCATTCCGGCCACGACCTCGCGCTGCATCTGCATCCCCGCGTGGTTGTCGCCGTATGCGAAAGGGATCGCCGACCACCAGACCTGCGGCAGACTCGCCGGGGAACGGGAGAGCATATTGCGTTCCAGCGACAACAGACGCCGTGCAGCCGCCGCGTACGTCGGTTTCTCGCTGTATGCGCGAGCGCTGTCATCCTCGGACCAGGGCCACAGGATCGCGACGATGTCGGCCGCGTCGGCAGGGTCAGTGTTGGACTGAAGCCAGGTTCTCACCGCCTGTCCGTCGGTCCCGAGCTCCCAGGTGGAAGGATCGCTGCCATCGTTGGGGTTGATCAGGAACGAACCGCCGAAGCCCAAAGCAGCCACAGGATAGATGCCTTCGCCAAGGATACATGTCGCCGACGGCGGGCTCCCGTACGACCCCACCACCCCAAAGCCCAATGCGCCCAGATGCCAGGCCACCCCCTGAGCCAGCAAATGCCAGGCGCCGTCGTTCAGGCCATTGCCCGCGTTGGACTGCCCAGAGACCAGGATCTGGACGCCCTTGCGCGGCCCCGTGATCCAGCGTGCTTCGTAGGCCAGAACCGCGGCGATGCCCGCGGCACTCAGCGCGTTGTCCCAAACCGCGGCTTCGTGGAACCAGCACTCCGCTCCGCCGTTGACCGCGCCGTTGTGCAGAAACAGGAGTGGTACGCCGTTGGACGCCGCCAACGGATTGGGCGAGGCCGTGGCAACCTGAGTTGCGTCGAGCCAAACATCCACACCGCCACCAGGCGTGTTGCGCAGCACGACCGCGTGCGTGTGCCGCCGTGTCAATCCGCCGATCAGCACGGTTTGCTGGGCACCAGGAAACAGCACCAGACGGTTAGTGCCAGTCTTGTTGTCAGCGGCGAGCACCACGGTGCCACCGATACTCAACAGGGTGCTGGCTGTATCAGAATTCTGGCGCCAGTTCGGCCGTGACCAGACCAGCAACAACGTCCACGCGGCTCCAGCTCCGAGATTTGTCGCGCCGCCAATCAGACCTTGGTCCGGGTCCATGAGTGGAAGCTGCTGACCGGACGCGGGCAGGTTGGGCGGGACGACCAGGTTGCGGCCAAGCCCGCCGAGAAAGCCGTTCAACCGGGGCGTGGAGGTCGGCGGCGTGCCGCCATTGCCCGCCTGATGCCAGACCGTCAGAGCGCCGCCGCCGCCCGATTTATCGGTCACGCCGCCCGACTGAGCCCTGAATGCCGCGAGCGGCACTCCGGTTGGGTCGAGCACACCCGTTGCCACCCCTGCGTCCCACCATCCGGTGAGACCGGCCACCGCGGTCAGATCCTGTGCGGCCGGGATCGACGTAGACAGGGGCTCAACGAGCATTGGCCTTCCGGGGGCAGCCATCATGATCGTGTTGTTGGGTCCGGCCAGAATCACGGTCATGGCGAGATTTCCGTCGGGGTGGGAACGGCAATACGGCCGTCAGTTTGCATTCGGGGGATATCCTTCGATCCAGGCTCGGCAGCCCTTGCCACCGGCGATTTTCGCCGGGCCTTCTAACTTATACTAACTTATATGGCAAGTATAATTAACATTTTTCGCCGTGGAGGCCCCTGGCATGGGGCCTCAGCAAATGAACGGGGCGGCAGGCGGTCATCCACCGCCGCCTCCGATCCGTGCCGCGGCGGGTCAGCCGTCCAACTGTTTCATGATCGCGGTCCAACGGTCGATGATCGGCATGCATTCGTCTTCCTTCCCCGCGGGCAGCGAGAAGACGACGCGGTCGATCCCGATCTCTTCGCAGAAGCGCAGTTGCTCGATGACCTCGGGCACGCGGAAAATCGTAATCGGCAGGCTGGCCGGATCACGGCCGGCTTCCACGGCCATTTCCCGGAACTTCCCGATCAGCACGCCAATGCCGTCCTTGGCGAGACGATCCGCGCGCGGGATCCAACCGTCACCGTACGCGACGGCGCGCCGCGCGGCATAGGGGAAGGCGCCGCCGACGATGATCGGCGGGTGGGGCGTTTGCACCGGCTTCGGCCACTGCTTCATCTTTTCTATGTTCACCAGCTCGCCGTGGTATTCCGGTTCCTCCTGGGTCCAGATCGCCTTCATTGCCTCGATCCGTTCACGGCCCAGTTTGTGACGGGTTTTGAACTCGGTGCCATGATTTTCGATCTCGTCCTGATTCCAGCCATTTCCAACCCCGAACAGAAATCGCCCGTTGGAAACCCGGTCGAGCGAGGAAATCAACTTCGCCGTCACGATCGGATCCCGTTGCGGAACCAGACAAACACCCGTGCCAACTTTGAGTCTCGTGGTCACGGCAGCGGCCGTGTTCAACGCGATGAAGGGGTCGTAAATATCGTAATAAGGCCGGATCAAAGGTCCGCCCGCCGGATACTGCGTCTTACGGGTCGAGGGAATGTGAGTGTGTTCCGGCACCCAGAGCGATTCGAAGCCCCGCTCCTCCAGCTCACGCCCCAAAGCGGCGGGCTGCATCGAGTCGCTGGTGAAAAACATGACGGTGCCAATTTTCATGACTTTGTCTCCTGCTTCAGGCGGCCGAGCGAACGGCGGGGAAAATCTCTTCCGAGATCAATTGCATTTGTTCCATCGCGAGACTGGCGGGCATGCCGACCCAGTGAATTCCCAGCACCAGCGTGTTGATGTTGAAGCGACGCTTCAGTTCCAGGATTTGCTCGGTCACCTCGGCGGGCGATCCGAACAAAAAACGGTCATTCATCAGGTCTTCGAAATCCGCGCTGAACGCATCGCCCGACGGCATGACCTGATCCTGCCCCCAGGCCTTGTAGGCGGCGTATTTCGCCTCCAGCGACGGCCGCGCGAGGCGGATGGCTTCGGCGCGGGTCGGCGCGACGAAACATTCCCGCGCCATCGGCAATTCGTCGGGGAAAGGTTTGCCTGCTTCGTCCAGCGCGCGTTTGTAGACTTCCATTTGATCCGCGATGGTGTCGATCTTGTTGTGCGGGTTGATGAACCAGGTATCCGCGACCCGAGCCGCGCGGCGAATGCCGACGTTGGCGTTGGCGCCGATCCACACCGGTGGCATCGGCTTTTGCACGGGCATGACGGTGCAGTTGGCGTTGTCGAGTTCGAAATAGCTCCCCTTCATTGTCACGAAATCTTCCGACCAAAGGCGTTTTACCGCTTCCAGACATTCCTCGAACCGTTTGCCGGACTGTTTCTGGGTTGAGCCAAACGCCTTGAACTCGACCTCGCGGTAGCCGATGCCGGCGCCAAAGATCAGCTTGCCGTTGCACATCACATCCAGTGAGGCCAGTTCTTCCGCCACGTGCAGCGGACTGTGCAGCGGCAACAGCACGACGCCGGGACACAGCCGCAGCTTCGGCGCGATCATCGCGACCTGGCAAAGATAAGGAATTTGCTGGATGTATTGGAACGGGTGCGAACTGTAATGCGAACCCTTGCCAATCAGATCGTAGCCCAGGTCTTCGGCGAATTTGGCGGCGTCGAGGTCTTCCTTCAGGCGGACGCGCATGTCGTCGCCCTGTGGGTACTGGCCGCGTATGATCAGGCCGAAGCGCATGGGGATCCTCCCGGTTGGTTAGGAGGAGTGTAAGCGGGGAACGCGGCGCCGACAAAGCCAGCCTCGTTGGAAGTGGCTCGCCGGCGGTCAGGCGCCTGCCCAACGGGCGTCGAGGTAACGCCGCACCATTGGCCCCCAGATGCTGGATCCACCATTGCCAAAGAACAGCCGGTGACCGTCGGACCCGAACGGCCCGGGCTGGATCAGCTCCGCTTTGCCGCCGGCCCTGGTGAACGCAGCATGCATGTTGGCCGCCAATCCTGGGTCGAAATCCGAATCACTCGCCGCGTAGACCCAGAGCATCGGGGTAGAGGCGGTCGCGCCTGAAACGCCGCCGGCCCGGGCGAGTTCGTCCGGCCGGCAATTCTTGTGCGGCACCACTACTGTCCGGTCAATAGCTGAATAAATTCAATTGGTTATCGTCCATGACATGTTCGGAACTGTCAGCTGTTTGAGAAATCACAGATTCTATCGAGGCCTTTTCAAATACTGTCACCGAAAACACCTGCATCAATGTGTAGAGGG
>SHWL01000154.1 GCA_009693865.1 Acetobacteraceae bacterium
TCGCTCTACACATTGATGCAGGTACTTTCGGTGACAGTATTTGAAAAAGCCTCGATAGAATCGGTGATCTTACAAACGGCCGACAGTTCCGAATTTGTCATGGACGATAACCAATTGAATTTGTTCGGTGATTGACCGGACGGTAGTGATGTGTACCAGATATTCCTGTCAAACGCCTCGCCCCACGTCCTCAAGTCTTCATCGGCTATGTCCGAATCCAGTCGCCCACCCTGTTCCGAAGCCTATCCCATGTCGGATAGGTACCTTCGACTCCATCCTCATCTTTCTCGACCGGCCGAAATCACTGGCTCATGGTGTTCGCTCCCTGCTCATACCTTACATCTCGAGGCGACAATGTTTGTGAAGCCCGGACAGCGGCAGGATGACCGCGACCATCCGCTTGCCGTGCGCGCGCCGACCGGCCGGTTCATTTCAGTGCTGGGAGAGGAAGTGCCGGACACGCAATTCTGGCACCGGCGCGTGCGCGACGGCGATCCGGTTCGCCCGGCAGCGCCCGCCGATGTTGTCATTGTGGCCCAGGCCGGGCAACCTTGGGGCGACGATCAACTGGTGGGAACGGACGCAATCATGAATTGGGACGCGGCCTATGCGGGTGTCAAAGTCATCGACCTGACCGGCGGAGTCGCCGGCCCCTCCTGCGCCATGATGCTGGCGCAACACGGCGCCGACGTCATCAAGGTCGAAACGCCTCACGCCGGCGGCGATTGGTCCCGCATCCTCGGCCGCACCTACGAGGACCATTCAGCGTTCTCGGTCTACGGCACCCTGGGTAAGCGCAGCGTCGCGATCGACCTGAAAACGAAGGAGGGCACCGAAATCCTCTGGCGCCTGGTCAAGGGCGCGGACATTTTCATGGAGGGCTTCCGCCCCGGCACGATGAAACGTTACGGCTTCGATTACGCCGCGGTCAGCGAGCGGGAACCGGGGATTTTGTATTACTCGATCTCCGGGTTTGGCCAGACGGGGCCGCTGGCGGCTCGCCCGGCGATGGACCCGGTGTTGCAGGCATTCATCGGCATCGTGAACGAGAACCGGGGCGATCGCGACAACCACCCGCATCGGTTCGCGATCTCGGCAATCGACATGTTCACAGGCTTGCTCGGCTTTCAGGCGCTGGCGACTTCGTTGCATATTCAGGCGCGGCAAAAGGTGAAGCAAGGCCGCTATCTGGAAGCGAGCCTGATGCAGGGCGGCGCCATGCTGGCGGTGATCCGCATGATCGCGCAATATCTGGAGCGAGGTGCCGCGACCCGCACCAGCATGCCCAATGGTGTGTTCGATACCGCTGACGGACAATTGAACGTCACCATGGTCCGCCCCACCGACTGGCCGCCGTTCTGCGAAGTGATCGAGCGGTCCGACCTGCTGGGGGACCCTCGTTTCGCCACGCACACCGCTCGCGGCGGTAATCTTGACGAACTGTACGGCGTCGTCCGTCCGGTGTTCAAAGCGAAATCGACCGAATGGCTCGCGAAACGGTTCACCGAACGCAACATCATGAACTATAAAGTTAACAGCTATGAGGAGTTCCTGATGGAGGAACAGGTCCTCGCCACGGGTATCATTGCGTGGCTGACGCAACCCGGATTTTCCGAGTTGGTGCCAATGCCCAACATTCCAGGTCTGCCCGCGTTCGAAAGCGGAACGAAACGCGCGCATGCGCCGACGCTGGGGCAGCATACGCGGGAGGTGTTGCGGGAGCATGGCTTCGCTGACACCGAGATCGCGGCACTGATCGAAAAGAAGGTTGTCGCGGGGCCGTAGGGCGTTTTCCGATCTGGTTGCGTCTGGACAACCTCCTCCCTCGTCATGGCCTGGCTGGTCCGGGCCCTGTTCAGGCACAGTTCCGCGACCGGTGGCCCGGACAAGCCGGGCCATGACGATTTAGAGAATACTGGTCCGACGCAACCGGAGAATACTGGCCCGACGCAACCGGATCGGAAAACGCTCCAGCCCCGGGCGGTCATCGAACCAACCGGTTCTACCCGCCCGCCATCGCGCGGCGAAACGCCGCCAGCGTTTCCTCGCTCACATGGTGCTCGATCCCCTCGGCGTCGATCCGCGCGGTTTCCGGCCCAACACCCAGGGACACCAGGAAGTCCTGCACCGTCTGGTGGCGCAGCCGGCTTGCGTCGGCGAGCCGTTGCCCGAGGTCCGTCAGGAACACACCGCGATACGGTTTTTGCACCACGAGGTTCTCGGCGATCAGCCGCCGCAACGCCTTCGCCACCGTCGGCTGAGCGACCCCAAGACGCGCGGCGATATCGACCTGACGCGCCTCGCCGCCATCGGCGATCAGGTCGGCGATCAGCTCGACATAATCCTCCTGCAGCGCGTTACGCCGCGCCGCTCGCGTCTGGCGGAACCCCTCGGACTGGGCTTCGACGTCCGGGTAAGGCGGAATGCGTGGTTGCGTCATGCGTGCCACGGCGGACCGGTCCTTATTCTGATTGCGCGACTCCATAGCGTCGTCTTGGATTCTTAACGCAGAATCCTGAATTCACCAATTCGCCCATATCGAACAATATAGCCTCTTGTATAATACGAAGCATGGGATACATTATGGAGTGCCACCTATGGCACGCCGTGGAGACCCTGTTTTCGATGTCCGATATCACTTCGACGATCCCGCGACCTCCGGCCTGGAGGTTCGACGCCGGCCTTCTGCCAAGCCTGCCCGAGGTCCACGCGTCGATCGCGGTCCCCCAGGGCGGGTTATGGCTGCGGCGCGCGTTGGCGTTCGCCGGACCCGGCTACATGGTCTCGGTCGGATATATGGATCCCGGCAACTGGGCTACCGACATCGCGGGTGGCGCGAAATTCGGCTACACGCTGTTGTCAGTCATTCTGCTGTCGAACCTGATGGCGATCCTGTTGCAGGCGCTGGCGGCGCGGCTTGGCATCGCCACCGGCCGCGATCTGGCCCAGGCGTGCCGCGACAGTTACTCTCGGCCGGTGAATTTAATGCTGTGGGTCGCGTGCGAGGCGGCCATCATCGCCTGCGATCTGGCCGAGGTGATCGGCACCGCCATCGCGCTGAAGCTGTTGTTCGGCCTGCCGCTGATCGCCGGGGCGGTGATCACCGCCTTGGACGCGTTCCTGCTGCTGTTGCTGATGAGCAAGGGTTTCCGGTTTCTGGAGGCGTTCATCATCGCGCTGCTGATCGTGATCGCCGGTTGTTTCGCGGTGCAGATCGTGGCGGCGTCACCGCCGGTTGGCGCGATGCTCGCGGGCTTTCTGCCGTCCACCGAGGTCGTGACGAACCCCGAGATGTTGTATGTCGCGATCGGTATTATCGGCGCGACGGTGATGCCGCATAACCTGTATTTGCATTCATCGATCGTGCAGACCCGGGCATTTGAGCGCACCGATCGCGGCCGCCGCCAGGCCATCCGGTGGGCCACCACCGACAGCACGATCGCGCTGATGCTGGCGCTGTTCGTTAATGCCGCCATCCTGGTGGTCGCCGCGACCGCGTTCCATACGACGGGTCACGCCGATGTCGCGGAGATCGGCGACGCCCACCGGCTGCTGTCGCCTCTTTTGGGTCTTGGCATCGCGTCGTCGCTGTTCGCGATTGCGTTGCTCGCGTCAGGATTGAACTCGACCGTGACGGCGACGTTGGCGGGACAGATCGTGATGGAGGGGTTTCTGCGGCTGCGCATCCCAAGTTGGGCGCGGCGGTTGGTCACCCGCGGCATCGCGATCGTTCCGGTTGTGTTTGTGACGGCGCTGTATGGGGAAAAGGGCACGGCGGAGTTGCTCGTGTTCAGTCAGGTCGTGCTGTCGATGCAATTGCCGTTCGCGGTCATTCCGCTGGTACTGTTCGTGTCCGATCGGCGCAAGATGGGGCAGTTCGTCATCTCGCGTTGGGTCACGGTGCCGGCCTGGGCCGTGGCGGCGGTGATTGTCGGCCTCAATGTTAAATTGTTATTCGATACGCTGTTGCCTGGCGGATGAATCGCTCGCATCGTGTCCGCGGCGAGGGCAACAGCGCCGGCATGGTCCCGGGCGCGATCGGGGACACGTTTGATACCAGGGGTCCAAAGGTTTGACACTTCCGCCTCAACGTCATCCACGGGCTCGTCCCGTGGACCGGTCGCGGTACCCTGCCGCCCCTCGCCTTCGCAGGGGCGTGTTCAGGCCCCGGAACAAGTCCGGGGATGACATGGAAAGGGAATTGCCACCGGTCAAAACTTTGGGCCGCGGGTATAAAGCCATGAATTCTGGCGGGCGCCCCGCGAAATTCGCCAGGCGGAATTGGTTCGCCATCATGCTCGCTTGTGCGCCGGCCGCCTCACCATCCCTGGCTGGCCCACCGTTCGCGACAGACGACCCGGGAATGCCCGATCCCGGACATTTTGAAATCAACCTTTCCGGACAATACACGCGTGTCCTGGGCGGTACCACCGCGACAGTTCCTGGGTTCGAGATCAATTACGGCGTGATCGAACGATTGCAGATTTCGGTGGCCGCTCAACTGGCCCTGTCCCACGTTGACGGGGTCGGCGCGAATGCCGGTCCCGGCGATGTCCGTATTGCCCTCAAATATCGCTTCATCGACGCCGCCAAGGACGGTTGGCGGCCGGACGTGGCGTTCGCCCCGGCGATCACGATCCCGAGCGGCAGCCAGCAACGGGGTCTCGGCGCCGGCCAAATCCAGGGATTTCTGCCGCTCTGGGTGGCCAAGGAGTTCGGTCCATGGACTGTGTTCGGCGGTGGTGGTTACACGATCAATCCGGGACCCGGCCGGTTGAACTGGTGGTTCGCGGGCCTGGGGGTCAAGCGCGAGATAGATGCGAACTGGTCGTTTGGCGCGGAGATTTTTCAGACCACGGCGACGCAGCGCGGCGGGAAGGACAGCACGGGATTTAACCTCGCGGCGCTGTATAATTTCAACGAAACTCATCATATCATGGCCGCGGTTGGCCGGAACCTGCTTCACGCGCGAGAGAACAACGAGTTCAGCGCGTTGTTGAACTATCAGATTACATTCTGATACCAGCGAGCTTAAAGATTGACGTACCGTCCCCCACCGTCATGGCCCGGCCACTCATTCCAGCACAGTGCCACAACCGGTGGCCCGGACAAGCCGGGCCATGACGGTGGGGGCTGAGCCGAGAGTCAGAGTTTGCGCGCACTGGTATGATATGGCAACAACCATCGCGTGCCCCGCTGACGTTGGCCGTCAGGCCACGATCGAAATCCTGGTCTCGATCGCATCGTAATCCGCGCGCAATCCGTCTTTGGTGGACTGGAGTAGTCCCTCCGCGGTCAGCGCCCGAACATCCGCGTGCACATTGCTGTAGTCGCGCCCCAGAGCCTTCGCCAAAGCGCGAATGCTCCTGATCTTGTGCTGGCGGACATAACGCAGCAGGTCCATGCGCTTGCCGGTCAGAACCCGGGCGAGGGTATCCCAATTCTCGAACGCCAGATGACGTTCGTGGAATGTCTCCCCGCGTTCTGCCCGGTGCCAGGCGTCGACGAACCGGCGGGAGGCCTCGTTTTCCATCTCGCCGCCGACGGTGATTTTCAGGTCGCTCATTTACTGCCTCGCGCGATCCGGATGTCGGACCAGAAGTCGGCCACCAGTTGCTCGACCGTCGAGAACAAATACGCTGTCTCGCGGCCCTGAAAATGCCGATGGTCGCCTTTGCCGCGTTCATTGTCATAGCAGCGGCTGTGCGGTTCAACTCTTGCCTCACTACGTCATCCTCGGGCTTGTTCCGAGGACCGGTCGCGGTACCGTGCCGGTACCGGTCCCCGGAACAAGTCCGGGGATGACGTAGTGGGGGGGGGCGCGACCGGTCGCGGTACCGTTCCGGTACCGGTCCTCGGAACAAGTCCGGGGATGACGTAGTGGGGGGGGGGCGCGACCGGTCGATCATCTGGGCGGTAGTATGGCCGCTGGACACATATGGTGCCAATCACCATCACCATTGACCGGCCATCCTCATTCCGCTGGGCGAGCACACCTTCCGCGCCGCGACCTGGGTCACGGCGAAATCGGCCAGGCCCCGGAGGCGCGAAACCGCGCCAGCCGGGACCGCAACGCCGCTCAGTGCCTCAGATCGAGGGAGCCCAGGAAACCGGGACCATCTGGAAGCCGGTTCCTTCCTTCGCGATGAACCCGGTGGCCGGGAACGACGCGTGATAGAACGACACCTGCATCTTATCCGTCGCCGCCATGTCCAGCATCTTGCGCCGTGTCGCCGCTGCCTCGGGGCCGTTCATGTCGAACACTGCCTGCCAGTCCGGGTTGCGTACGAACAGCGCGGGGTTGTTGGTGGTGTCGGACATCACCATCAGCTTTCCACTGCCCGAGGCGATGGCGAAGGCGGTATGACCCGGCGTGTGGCCAGGCGCCGCGATGGTGGTGATGCCGGTCACCGGCTCCTTGCCCCATTCGAACTGTTTAATGTCCTTCGCCATCGGCCCAAACACCCGGCGCACATTCTGGAAGTTTGGCTTCAACCCGTCAGGCGCGGCCGCCATTTTCGCATCGTCCATCCAGAACCCCCACTCCGGCGCCGGCACCATGACCTCGGCTTTCGGGAACACCGCGGTGCCGTCCTTCAGCCGCATACCGTTGATGTGATCGCCGTGGAAATGGCTGATCAAGATGGTGTCCACGTTGGCCGGATCGAAACCCGCGGCCTTGAAGTTCGCCATCCAGGTGCCACTGGTCGGCGCTCCGCTATTGCCGTTGCCGGTGTCGAGCAGGACCAGTTTCGATCCCGAATTCACCACCAGCGTCGTGAACGGAATTGTCATCTTGTCCGACGGGAGGAACGCGGCGGCGAGCGCCTGCTTCACATCGGCCTCCGGCGCATTCTTGATGAAGCCATCCAGCGGGCGGAACGCGACCCCGTCGTTGATCGCGGTAACCTGTAAATCTCCAACCTTGAACCGGTAGAATCCCGGCGCCTGGTCGGTCGCGGCCGGCTGGGCGGCCTGGCCCTGGCGGACGATCGAGGGCGCGATGGCGGCGACGACGGCGGCCCCAAGCGCGTTGCGGCGTGTGACTGACATGATGGCTTCTCCCTTTGATCCTTGTTGTTGACGGCGCGGACGGCCGGCTTATTCCAGGAGGTAACGCGCGTTCGGGCGGCGGCTGAGCCGCGGCCCGGGTCAAAGGTGGCGAACCACCTCGCCGTGCCGCGTCTCCTCCGGCAGGCACAGCGCGGCCAGCGATTTCGCCGCCGTGTCGGGGAGAGACAATAGCGCGGGGTCCTCACCGGGAAAAGCAGTGGCTCGCAGCCGGGTGCGCATCGGTCCGGGATTGAACAGGTTTACCCGCGTATTCGCGGTCGCGATCTCAGCCGCCCAGGTGAGAACCAGAGTTTGGGCGGCGGCCTTGGAGGCGGCATAGGGGCCCCAGTAGGCGACCGTCTCATTGGCTCTGCAGTCGGTCACGAACACGGCCCGGCCCGCGTCGGAGTGGCGCAAGGGTGCCTCGCACGCCTGGATCAACCGCCAGGCCGCCAGCGTGTTCACCGCCAGCACCTCCGTGCGGTCCTGTGCGGTCGCATGGCCGACCGGCGTGAGCTTCCCGAGCACCGCGGCGGCGTGCACCAGAATGTCCAGGCGGCCAAAGCGAGCGAAAATACTCGGCGCGATCGCCTCCAGCTTGTCCGGTTCCCGCAGATCCAGCGCCAGCAGTGTGGCGGTGCCGCCGGCGGCGCGGATCGAGTCGTCGGTGTCCTCCAGCCCGCCTTGGGTGCGGGCGGTGATCACGACGTGGGCGCCCAGCCGGGCCAGTTCCACCGCGGTGGCCGCGCCCAGACCTCGGCTGGCGCCGGTGACCAGCGCCACCCTGCCGGACAAGGCGCCGGGTATTCCAAGGGACATCAGATCATTTTTCGATCAGGTCGCATCGGACCGCCGCCCCCTCCCGTCATGGCGCGGCTTGACCGCATAAGCATCGGGATAAGGCTGATTGGGAGATGAACGGTCCTTTTTTACCGTCATGGCCCGGCCCTCGCCTTCGCAAGGGCAGGCTTCGTCCGGGCCACCTCTCGCGGCACTGTGCTGGAATGGGTGGCCCGGACAGGCCGGGCCATGACGGTTTTGGGCGAGGGCGATTCGACCGGATCGGAAGATGCATCAGCGAATTTCGGCGAGCAGACTCATCTGCCGGTCCGCGTTATCGGCCTGATCGGGCAGCGGGATCGGATAATCGCCGGTGAGGCAGGCATCGCAATAGAACGGCTGCGCGTCGTCGCGGCCAGGCTTGCCAAGCGCGCGGTACAGACCGTCGATCGACACGAAAGCCAGGCTGTCGACGCCGATCAGATCGGCCATCTGGTCCACGGAGTGGCTCGACGCCAGCAACTGCGACCGTTCCGGCGTATCGATCCCGTAGAAACAGGAGTGCGTCGTGGGCGGCGAGGAAATCCGCAGATGCACCTCCCGCGCGCCGGCCAGGCGAACCATTTCCACGATCTTCTTGCTGGTCGTGCCGCGAACGATCGAGTCGTCCACCAGAATGACCCGTTTGTCCTTCAGGATCGGCCGGTTCGCGGAATGTTTCAGCTTCACGCCCAAAAGGCGGATGTGTTCGGTCGGTTCGATGAACGTGCGCCCGATATACTGGTTGCGGATGATCCCCAGCTCGAATGGAATGCCGCTTTGGGAGGAATAGCCGATCGCGGCGGGCACGCCGGAATCCGGCACCGGCACGACCAGGTCGGCGTCGACCGAGGACTCGATCGCCAGTTCCCGGCCAATGCGTTTGCGTGCTTCGTAGACCGAGGTGCCCTCCATCAACGAGCTGGGGCGGGCGAAATAGATGTATTCGAAGACGCAGAACCGCTCGGCCTTGCGGGCGAAGGGGCGGATGCTTTCCACGCCCTTGTCGTTGATGACGACGATTTCCCCGGGCTCGACGTCACGGACGAAGTCGGCGCCGACGATGTCCAGCGCGCAGGTCTCGCTGGCCAGAACCCAGCCACCCGTGCCCTCCGATCCTATGCGGCCAAGGATGAGGGGGCGGACGCCCAAGGGGTCGCGGATGCCCATCATGGCTTCGTTCGACAGGGCGACCAGCGACCAGGCGCCGATGACCTGTTTCAGTGCGTCGATCAGCCGGTCCACGACGGTGGAATACAGGCTGATCGCGATCAATTGGATGAAGACCTCCGAGTCGGTGGTCGACTGAAACAAACACCCGCGGCGGACCAAAGTACGCCGCAGCAAATTGGCGTTGGTCAGGTTGCCGTTATGCGCCACCGCGAAGCCGCCGAACTCGAAGTCCGCATACAGCGGCTGGACATTCCGGAGCGCCGTCTCACCGGTCGTCGCGTACCTGTTGTGTCCGATCGCGATTCGGCCCGGCAACCGGTCGATCACTTTCTGGTCGCCGAAATTGTCGCCGACCGAGCCGAGGCCGCGATGGGAGTGGAACTTCTCTCCGTCGTACGCAACCATTCCAGCTGATTCCTGGCCCCGGTGCTGTAACGCGTGCAGGCCAAGCGCGGTCACGGCGGCGGCGTCGGGCACGTTCCAGACACCGAAAACACCGCATTCCTCGTGGAACGAATCGTTGTCCGCGCCTTCAGGGGCGGCCTGGAGATCGTCAGCCATGCGGATGCTTTCCTGTCATCGGCGAATCGGCGGGTCGATCGCCCGGCCCGTCGGAGTGGGTGTCATTACCCCTTCCGCCGAGGTTTGTCGCGCGGCCGGCAGCGGGGGAATTTTCGGCCGGTATTCCTCGGGGATCATCTGAGTGATCCAGATGGCGCCGTCGTGGATGAACGGCAAGGAGCGGGCTTCGATCACTTGCTCCGGCCAATGGTCCGGCGGCATCGCCATGCCACCCACGACATAGACCACGATCGCCACCACCGCCCCGCGGGCGAGGCCGAACACCAGCCCGAGGCTGCGATCGATCCCACCGACCGCGGAGGATCGGACGGCGTTGCTGACCATCTTCGCGAGGATCGAAAAGACGATCAACGAGACCAGGAACAAGGCGATATAGCTGACCGGATCGGTCCACTCGGGGGAGGGCATGTAGCGGCCGACGAAGGGGCGCAAGTACGACACGAATGTGGTGGCGACCAGCGCCGCGCCAACCCATCCGGCGATGCTCAGAATCTCGCGCACGATCCCGCGCATGAAGGCGATCAGCCCCGACAAGGCCAGCACGCCCAGGACAACCAGATCAACTGACGTCATGATGTTGTCATCCCCTGCCTGGAAGTGCCTTTTGCGAGGTTTTCCGCAATCTGAAAAGCCTCGTTCCCGCAAATCTCATTTTGGCTGCTGACCTCTCCCCAATCGTCATCCTCCGGCGCGACCGGAGGATCCGGAGCGGCACCACGCCTCGCTTTCCGGCGCTATTATACGCGGATATGTGCCGCTACCGATCCTCCGGTCGCGCCGGAGGATGACGAAAAAGCAAGCGTCGGCGCCAAAATGAGCAAGCGTCAGCGCCAAAAAAACAAGCGTCAGCGCCAAAATGAGCATTGCTGACCTCGTTCAATTTGCTTTGCCGGTTTCCGGCGCGAACCGGGCGACAAGATCGGCGATGTGGCCGATTTCCTCCAGCCTCAGCCCCTCGGGCGCCGGCAAACGCCGATTCCCGTGCGCGATACGCCTGGGCAGCGCCGCCACGTCGAAGCCGAGCTTCGCGGCTTCCTTCAGCCGCGCGTCGGCCTGGGCGACCTGGCGGACCTCCCCGGACAGGCCGATTTCCCCGAAATAGACGGTGCCTGGCGCGGTCGGCTTGTCGAAGGCAGCCGAGGCGATGGCGGCGGCGACGGCGAGGTCGGCGGCCGGCTCATTCACTCGTAGCCCGCCCGCGACGTTCAGCCAGACATCGGTCATGTTCAGCCGCACGCCCGCGCGGGTTTCCAGCACCGCCAGCAGCATCGACAGCCGTCCGCTGTCCCAGCCGATCACCGACCGCCTGGGTGAGCCGCTCGGATTAGGAGCGAGCAAGGCCTGGATTTCCAGCAGGACGGGGCGCGTGCCCTCCAACCCCGCGAAGACGGCGCTGCCCGCGATGTTGCCGCGGCGCTCGGCCAGGAACAGGGCGGAGGGGTTGGCGACCTCGGCCAGGCCCACGTCGGTCATTTCGAACACGCCGATCTCGTCGGTGGCGCCAAAGCGGTTCTTGACGGCGCGCAGGATGCGGAACTGATGGCCACGGTCGCCCTCGAAATACAGGACGGCGTCGACCATGTGCTCCAGCACGCGCGGGCCGGCGATGCCGCCTTCCTTGGTGACGTGGCCCACCAGCACGAGCGCGAAGTTGCCGGCTTTGGCGGCGCGGATCAG